>JBDHKG010000099.1:0-15894 GCA_039586495.1 Gemmatimonadota bacterium
CCGAGGCACAGCTGAACAAAGGTATTCTATGCGAGGCAGGCAGCGCCAGCTGCAAACGCTAGACAGGGCACTTCTCAATGGTGTGAGGCAGCGACTTTTCCAGTAGGCCTGAAAACGTACACGCGCCTCGAACATCGGCGCTGCGTTGGAGCCCTGCTGATGAGGAGTCGCACATGCCGACGAAGTCGCAACATCCGGCCCCTGATGTCTGCTGGCCGGGGAGAGCGTCTAAGTCCTAAGTCCGCGTCGGCCGCCTCGGGCCGTGTGAGCAGGCGCTCTGTAAACTCCATCCGCTCGTTGAGCTCGACGAACTCGTCTCCACGCCCTGCACACTGCCACGCTGGACGTACTTGTAGCGCATCCTCATACCGAAGAGAATAGCGCCGGCGCCACCGAAAATGACGACTACCGGTGCGAGTTCAAGCAGCAATTCTGGAGACGTACGCTGGCTGTTCCTCGGGCAGGTGATGACGCCCATAGCACGTCCCAAACGTCCCTACGGACTACGCCTCCCCGAAGTTTTGGATACTTCACTTGGTGTCGCCACCTAACGGTATGCGCTTCACCCGCACGCGCCGGATGCGGGAATCAGCTCTTGCTTCAAGACCCACCACAAGCGCGTGTTGGGCGGCATCCTCACCCATGCAAGACCACCCCTCTACCATCTCAGCCACCACTTTTGGAGTTGAAAATGTAGTTGCAACTCATCGGCGGCATTACTGCCACTACTATTCGACAAGTGTCAGGGGCGCAAGCACTGCCACCTGTTTGGGCATACCGGGCGTCACTTGAATTTCGCTGCCCTGTCTCACGACAACTACGTCTGAGGGGAGAGTTTCCAGAAACTCGTCGACGGTTGCCCAAATATAGAAACGAGCATCTTCGGTCATACTGTAGTGCGAGGGGATGATTGTACGGGCGTTGATCTGCTGCATATGTACCATGAATTGGTCAAATGGAAGCACGTATCCACCGACATTTACGATTATGACATCAGCATTCTCAATGGCTGCCAGAAGGGCGGGTGAGGTAATTACACCTCCATCTCCCATATGTACAATCTTGACCCCTCCAATCTCGAACACGAAGACCGTATTGTTTATTTGTGACGGACCTGAGGGTGATCCCTCATAGCTTTCATAGCCTGTTATTCTGACTACGCCGATCTGATAAGACCCTCGGTCACGGATGATTTGTGGCTCACCTCCAACACCCTCTACATTGCTATGGTCGAAATGAGGGTGGCTAACGGTAACAACGTCTGCTTCAAGATCGCTTGGAAGGACGCTTAGCCCGGTCGGTCGTGGTGAAGCGGCAAACGGGTCACTGACAACGCGTGTACCATCAGGCGCCGTGATCAAGGTGCATGAAACTCCGATGTACTGGAGTGTTACCGGTGCAGGTGTTGCAGGTGTGCATCCCACTTTCAAGACTAGCAACACAGAAATCATAAGGGTTGACGGAGCTGCTGATTTCATTCTGAGCGTACCTTCATTCACGAATCTCATGTCGTCACTCGAATCCTTTCGTTTTCATACCTCGCCGCCCAACGACTTTGCGCTTTAGCTGCGCCGTAAGGAGCCCGCGGCCCCACGGAACAAAGGCCCTTGCACCTCTCCAACCACCTGCAAGGAGCTCTCCTCACCAGAAGCCAAACGCAATTGCCCAATAGCGCTGCAGCGCCAGCTGCAAGCGCTTCTCAGACTGCACCGGATGACTATCGTCGTCTTAAGACGGTGACCCCGGAGACCCCGGATAGCTATAACTCATCACGCTTGGGGCACCCCCCAGGAGGTATGCACCGATCACCAGCGCCAGCAGAACCACGGCCAGCGAGGCCAACTTGACGCCGGACCCGCCATCCGCCGCATCCACAGCGGAGGGTAGCGCGAGAAAGATGACGAGCGCTCTGATGCCATAGAGTACGAGCACGAGACCGACAAAGCGGATCAGGACGCCGAAGATGTCTCTTGGTGTCATGGCTCCTCCTCGGAAGAACTTCTGCAAATCGCTCCTGTCAACCGACTGCATAACGACTCTGCGCTTCAGCTGCGCCCTGAGGAGCGCGGGGGTCCACGGAGCGGAGGCCAAAGCGCGATGTCACCAACTGCAATGAACTCACCTTATCACAAGACAAAAGCCGTTGCACGAAAGACTGCAGCGCCAGCTGCAAGCGCTTGTTAGGCCGCGGTTGGTCACCTCACATGTCAGGTTGGAGGCAAACGATGCGCCCGCCAATGGGGACTGGTCCCCCGGATGGCCGCTCCAACAAACACTCGACCGAGCGAGATTCCTCCAGCCACAGATACAGCTGCAAAAAGATACGAACCGGTCTGCGCCAAGAAGAAGCCGGAAACCAGTCCTCCCGCAAAAACGGCGGCGCCCACGACTCCGGCCACTACCCGCGTTGTTGTTGCCAGAGGTATCTCTTCAATCAACATAGCGGATGAACCGTCGGCCTAACTTGGTATTGTCTTGCAGCGTCTGCCGTGGTACACGGGCCCGAGGCTGCGTAGCGGGCAGCCTAAGGAAAAAGGCCGTGCAACCGCCCGGCCTCCCTTCCTGCTTCAAGATACAGGACATAACACGCCCTGGCTACCTCAGCCGATTGCAGCAACGCTGCGCGGACCGCAGCCTAAGCCCCCTCGCCGGTCAACGCGCGCTCCCAGCGTCGACTTGGCAGCACCAGCCCACTTCCCTCGCAAACTGTCGGTCGGGCCCCGCACCCCGAAATTCGTGGGATCGTCATGCGGGCGATCGTTGAGTGAGTCCCGTCGTGATAGGCATGGGGCGATTCGACCGGTTGACTCCGTACGAGGGGTCCAACGAGATTCAGCGGAACGTTGTGGCGGCGACCCTCGTCAACAGGAGCATCCTGAAAGTATGGCGGCTGAATGCACGCAGAAGACACACGTCAAGCCGGAACATCTGGAGTCTGAGCTACCGTGCCGGTAAAGCTCCAGATCGCCATCGTGCTCGGTCTCGTGGCAGGCCTCCTGTTGGGCCTCGCTGCCGCGATCACGCAGGCCCCGCTGCTCGTCGGGTTTGCCGAGGGTGTCGATCCGATCGGTGTGGCCTTCGTCGACCTGCTCAAGATGGTCGTCATCCCGCTGGTGGCGGCCGTCATCTTCGTCGGTGTGGCCTCGCTGGGCGACCTGCGCCGGCTGGGCCGGATGGGTGGGGCGGCGATGGGCTTCTTCGCGGCGACGAGCGTCGTGGGTGTTCTCCTGGGAATGGGCGTGATGCGCGCTCTCCTCCCAATGGCGAGCGACGCGGCTGCGCAGGCGATAACGCCTCAAACGGTCGAAGCTCCCACGCTTCCGGGCCCGATCGACTTCCTGTTGAGTCTCATACCGCGCAACCCCTTCCAGGCCGCTGCCGAGGGCGCACTGCTGCCACTCATCGTGTTCGTCGTGCTGTTCGCAGCCGCTACCGGTGCGCTGCGCGAGAAGGAGCGGGAGGGTCTGATGGGCTTGGCTCGTGCGATCGCCGCGGCGCTCATCAAGTTGACCCATTGGATTCTCTGGATTGCCCCGGTCGGCGTGTTCGCGCTGGCCGCGCCGGTGACGGCTCGTGCCGGCTGGGCGATGCTGCAGAGCTTGATCGCCTTCGTGATCGCGGTGCTCGTGGCGCTGCTGGCGTTCATCGCCTTGGTGTACGTCCCGGCCGTTCGGACCCTTGGTCGAATGCGTGTGCGCAAGTTCCTTAGAGGGTGCGTGAGCCCCCAGGTCATAGCGGCGGCGACGGTCTCGTCACCTGCCACGGTGCCGGCGATGCTCGAGGCAGCCGATAACGAGCTGCGTGTATCGCGCACAGTGTCCGGCTTCGTCATCCCGCTGGGGGCCGGATTGGGTCGCGCCGGCAGCGCCGTATTTCAGGGTGCCGGCCTGATGTTCCTGGCCTGGCTCTACGGGGTGCCCCTGGCGGTCTCCGGCATCGGCGGCGCCGTCCTGGCGACGTTCATCGTCTCCTTCACAGTCCCGAGCATACCGGGCGGCAGCGTACTGAGCCTCGCCCCGGCGCTCGGGACGGTGGGCATCCCGTTGGATGGGCTCGCCGTATTGCTCGGCGTGGACCGGATCCCCGACATGGCTCGTACCGCGACGAACGTGACCGGCACGCTCACCGCGACCGTGCTTGTGGACCGGCTCGAGGAGCGAGCGACAGCGGGAAGGCAAGCGGTGTAGTCGACGCGCCGGGCACCGTCACCACGAGCCAAACGCAGCCATTCCTCGCATCACCGGCTCGCATGGCCTGGTGGATAGCGGATCGAACTCCAACAAAGTTGCTCTTCTGAGAAATATCTTCCCGGTCAAGATGTCCGTGCGTGTGCTAAGTGGTGTGGCGGCGTCCCATTCGAAAGCGGCACGGAAGTGGCAGACTAGCACGAACGCCGTTTGCTCGCCGGCCAAGGCATCCGCACTCGTAACGTGACCGTGGAGGTGATTGCGATGCAGTCAGCCCGTCTAACGCTGCTAGCCGTCCTGGTGCTGTCTCTGTCTGTCGCCGAGTTGAGCTTTGGCCAAAACGAAGACCGCGTCCCGAACGGCCCGCACTACAACCTGAACATCATCGGGGTGGCGAAAGGGAAGAGCGCGGACATGACCGGTAACAGCGGTCATCGCATCTTCGTGAGTCTAGGCAAACGGTCGGAGTCGCCCGTGCGCACGAGGATAAGCCTCCTCCAGAGCACTGACGGCACCTTCCAGGTGCTCGATGCCAACGGCACCGATAACGGAGCGATCTTTCAGCTGCCGGCTCCGGGCAAGTACTCCGTCTGGGTTCGTGGCCTTGGCAAGCCGCATGGGCAGGCGCGGATGACGACGTGCGCCGATGATGTCGCCGGTGATGTCTTCACGGGTGAGATCTGCTCGACCATGTCGGTCGTGGAAGTACGTGAAAAGGGCCGACGGCGCTTCAACGATGTAACTGACGAGCTCACGACGATCCAGCTCGAGGAGGGGAGCGAGGCCGCCCTTGCCTGCGGTGACACCCGCGTGAGCCTGTTTGCCGGGTGTTTGGAGGGTTATTTCTGGGCCTACGACAACAACGGCCTGCGTCTGCTGCAGGTGCGCTTCTACTACGAGCAGCCTTAGGCTGCGGATGAGAGGTCGTTGACAGCCCCGGGACCGCGGAGTAGCCTGGGAACGCCATAGGCACACGCTGCGGCAGAGTCCTCGCCCCCGCCGGGAGTCCCAATCACACCTACTGGAGGGAGTCCTATGTCCTCATCGCTGTCACGTCGACCTGCAATCCTTCTGGCCGTACTGGCGTTCGCTGCCGGTGTGACCTGGCTCGGGTGCGGCCGGGACGCCGGCGACGTAATGGCGCCGCCGGACGCGGTGCTCAGGCAGCGGCAGGCGATCCAGACGGCCATCGCCGTCCAGGACCGCCACACGCCGCAACTCCTGAAGATCCCCGGCGTCGTGGGGACCGCAACGGCGCTGGGCGCGGATGGGCAGCCGGTGGTGCGGATCTTCACCGAGTGGCCCGGCATCGCCGATCTCCCGGCGCGGCTGGAAGGTCTGCCGGTGGAAGTGCACGTGACTGGGCTCGTCATGGCACTGGAGGACCCGACGACGCGCTTCGCGCGGCCGGTGCCGACGGGCGTGTCCACTGGTCATCCGAACATCACGGCGGGTACGATCGGTGCGCGCGTGCGCGAGACCAGAACCGGGCGGATTTCGGTGATCCGGTACTGCAGCCGGGCCCCTTCGACGGCGGCCAGTATCCAGCCGACTCGATCGGCGGGCTGGAAGACTTCATGTGGATAGACTTCTCGTTTAGCGGCTACAACACGATGGATGCCGCTATCGCCCGCTCCTCGGAAGCCGAGTTGGGCAACTCGACGCCGGGTGACGGCTACGGCACGCCCAGCTCGACCATCTACGGCGACGCGGACGGAGATGGCTACTTCGACAGCACCAGCGACCTGCTGGGTCTGTCGGTGCAGAAGTACGGACGCACCACCAGGCTCACGCAGGGTACCGTCACAGAGGTGAACGTCTTCATCGAAGTCTGCTACGAGGCGATATTCGGTTTCTGCATCAAGTCCGCCTACTTCTACGATCAGATCGGAATCAGCCCCGGCACGTTCAGCGGCGCCGGCGATTCGGGCTCGCTGATCGTCACCGAAGACGGGCAGAAGAATCCGGTGGGCCTCCTCTTCGCCGGCAGCGCCGAGCGCACCTTCGCCAACCGCATCGACCTGGTCCTGAAGTACTTCGGCGTGACCGTCGACGGAACGGCCGCGACGACTCTGACCGACGTGGCGGTGACGAGCGTCGATGCGCTGAGCCCGGTAGTACAGCGCGATGTGGTTAACGTCGGTGTCACAGTGCGGAACGTGGGCAGCGAGGCGGTGGGCCCCTTTGATGTGACGCTGCGGGATCTGACCAACAGCCAGGACATCGGGACGCAGCAGGTGAGCGGCCTGGCGTCCGGGGAATCGACGACGCTGACGTATCTGTGGGACACCGCTGAGGCGAGCATTGGCGACCACCTGCTCGAGGCGCGCCACGCGCTCGCAGGTGACCAGAATCCGCCCAACGATGCGGCGACCACCACTGTCACGGTCGACGAGCCCACAGTGCCCACACCGGCGCCGGTCGTGAACAGCTGCGATCCGAACAGCGGCAGTCGGAAGCAGAAGCTCACCGTGAGGATCTATGGCGCCGACTTCCAGGATGGCGGTACTGTGAGCTTCGGGTCGGGCATCGCGGTGCGTCGTGCCAGCTACGTGAGCCCGGAACAGTTGGATGTCAGCATACGGATCGGGCCGCGGGCAGCGCTCGCTCCGCGCGATGTGATCGTCACCAACCCCGACGGTCAGAGCGGGACCGGCACGGGCTGCTTCACCGTGAACTGACTTGTCAGATCGCTGCTTTCGTCCATGGTCAACAGGCGAGGGGGAGGGCAGGGCAGGGCAGGGCGCTCCCCCTCGCGCTTTGGCACAGGGGTGTGTGGACCGCGCGCCCCCGCGCACGAACCAGCTGTAGCGGGTGAGCGGTGCGAGCGATGTGAGCGTGCACAGATACGGATCTGGGTGGCGAGTGATGCTGGGCGCCCTGCTGCTCGTCGGCCCTCTGAGCCTCGGCGCCGGTTGCGCAGGTCAGGGCGGCCAGACGAGCGAGAGCGGGTCTCAGGAGGCGGACATGGAGACGAAGAGCATCGAGGAGGTCCTGCACGAGCAAACGCCCCGGTTGGTGGCCGTGCCCGGCGTGACCGGCACGGGCCTGGGCGAATGCGACGGCGCGCCGTGTATCGTCGTGTTCGTGGTTAAGCATTCGCCCGAGCTGTCGGATGAACTGCCCGATACGCTCGACGGGTATCCCGTTGACGTGAGGGTCTCCGGCCCGGTGCGTGCGCGGCAGGAGCCGCCGGATTGAGGTCGAGATCCGTCCTGCGCCTTCACATTGAGCGCCGCAGCGCGGCGCGAAGCTCCACCTGCGTCTCCCCCAGCCGGGCCTGTTTCCTCACCGCCAGCGCCATCGTGAGGGGAATCGCCACGAGCAGCAGCGGGTAGTAGCTCGAGCCCGGTAGACTGAACCCGCGCGGGAACGCCCAATCGATGAACCCCACCAGCGTCGGCACGACGGCTACCAAGAGCCCGACGAGGATCAGGCTCATCCCCGACTCCCGCAGCTCGCTTCGGGGCGTCTTCACCAGGGTGTGCGTCACCGCCGCCAGAGCGAGGATCAGGTACCCCAGCATCAGGAGGCTGAAGAGGGGCCCGAACGTGTGGTACAGCGTCGGATGGAAGATCAACTCCAGGACCAGGAGGGGCAGAGAGAGCGCCCACACTCCGTAGATGACCCAGGTGGCGAGTCGGCTCTTGCCCAAGCGCTTGGGCTTTGGGAAGAGGAGGAAGAAGCGGAACAGCAGGACGGTCCAGAGGACCATCGCGGCGGTCTGGATGTGCATCGCCACGCCGTCCCAGGTGCCGAGGTACGGCCCCCCGCCGAACATTGCCAGGCCCGCGGCCAGGCCGATGTAGGCGAGGCCAAGGGCATGAGACGTCCGGACCGTGAGGAGCGCCCAGATCCCGAACCACAGGAATGACAGAACGACCAGCGCCGCTCCGAGCCGCAAGTTCACTACACCCCGCCGCGTCGCACCGTAGACCACATCGAGAGACAGGGACACGCCGTCCCGCTCGACGACGAGCCGGCGCGATTCCCCAACCCGCGGCGCCAGTGAGCGGGGCCAGCGTGAATACAGGGGAAGCTGCTCCACCGGGATTCCCTCCACACTGATCACGCGATCCCCATTTTGGAGCCCGGCCTGATCGCCCGGCCCGCCCGGCTCGACGAAGTTCACGATATAGTCCGGGCTGTAGGTGTACGCGCCCCAACCGTCGTCCAACCTCTCGAAGAAGCCCACAGTCCCCCACGCGGTGAGGGCCACGGCCGCGGCGAGCAGCAACGCCATGCGACGCTTAGCTGTGAAGCTGTCCATTTCATCTCTCCGGGTCTCGTCCCCAGCGACTGCACCACCTAGCGGTACAACGGCGCACCGCCCACGCCGACTTTCACTTCCCAGACTCTTCCCGTACGGGTCGACGTGGCGTAGATCGCGTGATGGTCGAACGCGCCCTGCCCGAACGCCAGGCTCGCCACACCGGGCATGTTTTCGGCGATGAGCACCGTCTCCCGCGTTGCCGGGTCTATGCGCCAGATCTTACCCTGACCGTTAGCTGCGACATAGATCCGACCCAGCTCGTCCAGCGCCAGGCCGTCGTTAGCCGCCTGCTCGCCCAGCCGAGCGATGACCTCGGGCGCGCCCGCGGGTTGACCGTCCTCCAGCGGCAGAGCCCAAACGCGGTCGTCGATGACCAGCGGGCGCAGGCTGGCGAAGATCTGCGCGACATAGAGCGTCGAGCCGTCGGCCGAGAGGGCCAGGCCGTTGGGGTGGCCGATGGCGTCCGTGAATAGAGTGACCCTTCCTTGCGTGTCGACTAGGAAGATCTCGTCCGTGGCGTCGTCGGAAACCAGGAAAGAGCCATCGGGGCGCACCAGGACGAAGTTCGGGTCGCCGATCCCCCCGTCCACGACCCGCGTCTTCTCTCCCTCAGGTGTGATCCGCCAGACGATGCCGTCGGCGTTGGGGCCGGTGTCGAACCGGTTGGTGGGCCCGAAATCGGCCATCAGGATGTCGCGTTCGCCGATGGGGGCCAGACCGAGGTTCGAGTAGAGTTCAGCGATCTTCGTCACGTCACCGTCGGTGCCGACCCGCCACAGCGCGCGATTGCCGGCCACGTACAGGTCGCCCTCGCCGTTGAAGGCGATTCCCTCGCAGCGTTGGAACTTGCCTTCCATCAGGACGGTGGGCGTGACAGGAAAGCCGGTCTGATCGTCCGGTCCGTAATCCTGTCCGCGCAGGGTCTTTGTCTGTAACAGCAGACCGCCGAGTGTGAGTAGTACGGTGAGGCTGATTCGGCCGAATCGCTGCCCGAGGTACTTCGTCTCTGCTCTCATTGCACCCCGTATGGTGGCAGCGTCCCACCTGCCGCCTTGCCGTACGATCTCGACGGGGAAGCGGTTTCAATGAGACCGTCGGCGATGTGGGCGACCAGCCTGGCCATGTGAGCTGGACGGCTAATCGCGACTCGCGGGTGTTCGTTTGCGGTGCGCCGGTGTCCGGAAGTGAACACACCGTGAGCTCCGGACGTCCGCATCCCAGCCTGCCAGGTCAGCCAGCTCGTTCCGCCCCAGTCGTTAAGTGCCGCGATGACAAGTATTTGCATTACCAGGTGCGGCACGGCGCTTCTCTGGGGCCGACGCGGGTCCGGCTGGCCCGTGATCTGCACGGGTGAGTTGTCGAGCGTACTCCAGGAGGTGAATCGATGCGCAGCGCTTGGCAGGATCTCACGTATGGTTTCCGACAGCTGCGGAGTAGCCCGGGCTTCACGCTGGTGGCCGTTGTGTCCCTGGGCCTGGGAATCGGGGCGAACACGGCCCTCTTCAGCGTGGTGAACGGTGTCCTCCTTCGGCCGCTTCCTTATGAGGAGCCCGAGCAGGTGGTCCATCTCTTCCGGACCGTGCGGGGGGAGACGAGCATGCGCATCTCCTGGATGGCCTACCCGGAGATCGACGACATCCGTGCCATGAACCAGACCCTCGCCCACGTCGCGGCGGTCTGGCAGCGGCTCGCGGTGCTTTACGGGCGCGGCGAGCCCACGCCGATCTCTGCGGCATCGGTCTCCGCATCGTACTTCCGTCTCTTTGGTGTTCGCCCGGCCCTCGGCCGGTTCTTCCTTCCGGAGGAAGGCGAGCTGGGCCACGCACCGGTGGTGGTTCTGAGCTACGGGTTCTGGCAGAGTACCTACGGGGGCGATCCCGGAGTTGTGGGTAAGACCATCGATCTGGACGGCACCCTGTACACGGTCGTAGGCGTGGCGCCGGCGGACTTCGAGGACCCGTTCGGCGATCGGGCCCTGTGGCGGGCCCGCCCACCGGATTGGGACGCCGCCTCGCTTTCCCGGTTCAACCACAGCTGGCGTGGGATCGCGCGCCTGCGGGACGGGGTCACCGTGGAGCAGGCCCAGGCGGATCAGGACCGGATCTGGCGATACCTGGCTGAGGAGTATCCCGATGAGCACGGAGAAGAGGGCGTCCAGCTAGTGGCCGCCAGGGAGTACGTGGTGGGGTCGGTGCGTGCCACCGTGGTCGTTCTCCTGGGGGCGGTGGGCCTGGTCCTGCTCATCGCCTGCGCCAACGTGGCGAACCTGCTTCTGAGTCGGACGCTGATGCGGAGCCGGGAGGTGGCCCTGCGAGCCGCACTGGGGGCCGGCGGGGGCCGCATCATCCGGCAGTTGCTCACCGAGGTCTGCCTTCTCTTCCTCCTGGGGGGCCTGGTAGGGCTGGGGTTCGCCTGGGTGGGGACGGACTCGCTCTTGGCCCTGGGAGGGGCCGAGCTGCCGCGGCTCTCGGCGATCCGCATCGACGGCACGGTTCTCGGATTCACGCTGGGGATCTCACTGCTCACCGGGGTGGTCTTCGGGCTGACGGCCGCCTATCCGGCCATCCGGTCGGATCTCGCCTCGGCGCTCAAGGTTGGAGGTCGAAGCACCACGGGTGGCCGGGAGAGCCAGCGGCTCCGAGGTGCGCTGGTGGTGGCGGAGATCGCCCTGTCGCTCGTTCTCTTGGCTGGCGGCGGGCTTCTCCTCAAGAGCCTCTGGAAGCTCGGCCAGGTGGATCCCGGCTTCCGGGCGGAGAACGTCCTTACCCTGCGGCTGGTCCCACGGTCGGGGGACTACCCGGAGCATGGGCAGGTCACGCGCTTGTACGAGGGCGTCCTGGATCGGGTGGTCTCGCTACCCGGGGTCCGCGTGGCCGGAGCCATCAACTTTCTCCCCATGACTGGGGGACAGAACTGTGAGTTCGTCTGGCGGGACGACCGTCCCTTCCCAACACCGGAGGAATCCGCGGGATACGAGGGCCCGAGATGCCTGGAGGTCCGGGTGGTGAGTCCTGACTACTTCCGCGCGATGGGGGTGACCGTGGTTCGGGGCCGGGGTTTCACCGCGCAGGACGACGAGGCCGGTTCCCCGGTGGCGGTGATTAACGAGGCTGCGGCGGCGATAGGATTCCCGAGTGAGGAGCTGGTGGGCAAGCGGGTCACGCTCTATGAGACCCGAGATTGGCTTCCGAACGTCTCCCGGGAATTGGTGGGGGTCGTGCGGAACGTCCGGCAGATCGGTCTCGCCGTTGACCCGGTTCCGGCCATGTACGTTCCTCATGCCCAGGAACTGGATCCGGGGCGGAGGTGGAGCATGGCCCTGACCCTGCGGACGGAAGGGGATCCGACGGAGATGGCCGAGGACGTGCGGGCCGCCGTCTGGCAGGTGGACGAGAATTTCACGATCAGCGCTGTCCAGACGATGGCAGCGGTGATGAGCCGCAGTGTGGCGGGACCCCGGTTCCGGACGGTCCTGCTCGTCATCTTCGGCGCCGTGGCTCTGCTCCTCTCCGCCGTGGGTGTGGCCGGGGTCGTGGGCTATGCCGTCTCGCAGCGGGTCCCGGAGATCGGTCTGCGCATGGCCCTCGGGGCCCAGCACCGTGACATCTACGCCGCCGTCATGCGTCAAGGCGTCAGGCTCACGGGCCTGGGCCTGCTGTTGGGCCTCGTCGGCGGCCTCGCCATCACGAGGGTGTTGTCGGGACTTCTCTACGGCATCTCGGCCAGCGATCCGCTCACCTTCGTGGCTGTATGCATCCTCATGGTCCTGATCGCTCTCCTGGCCATCTGGATCCCGGCCCGAAACGCACTGCGGGTGGACCCCGTGGAGGCTCTCAACACGGAGTAGGCGCCCAGCTGGGGCCCAGCGTGTGCGGCTCCGCAGTTCCTCAAGCCAATCGAGAACGACCATCTCCCGAGCGGCCATGCGGCTTGGGAAACGCGCGCACATACCCCTCTACTGTCTTCCGAGCGCGGACAAGGACCAGCCGTCACGAATCACCGCCGAGCAGGAGAAGAGGCCTGGCGGGGGCCAGGCACTTGCCGCCGCGCACCCGACACGCCGACCTTAATAGAAGCGCACCCGGCCTGTTGGGGTGCCGTGCTGCCCGATGATACCCAGGGCCTTTTGGAAAGCTGAACCCAAAACGGTGAGAGCTAGTAACAATATGATGTCGTTCCTGCCGTCGCGCGCCGTGCTCGATGGGCTGTTTGCCCTGGGCGGCGCCGTGATCATCTTCGCCGAGTTCTACACGCTCGACGCCTCGCCTTTTCACATTCCCGTCATCGCCCTGGGGATCCTGATGATCTACATAGGGACCTGGCGGATGGCCGGTCGGCTGCTCCACAAACGGACGAACAAAGCCCTTCGCGCCGAGGTCGATCACTTCATCTCGCTCGTGCGACAGCTATGTGCCCAGAGGACGAGGGACGACGCCGCACGGGTCACTGAGGCCGAGGCCGCGTTGCGTGGGTCGTTCGAGCGGATCATCTCGGCCGCGGGATCCGACGAAGCTAAGGCGAGTTCCTGACCGTCACTGCTCTCTGGCCCGCCGCGCGCGCTCGATGGCCTTCGACTTGACGCCCGAGGAGGGTGGCGCCGGTGGCGAGTAGCCGGGCTGTGTGGCCACCGGGGTAGCCGGTTGCCGCATCGCGGATGCGGAGGTGCTGCGTCGCTGGCTCAGGCGCAGGTCATCGCTCGTCTGCCTCCGGGCGTCCGGGCCCGGGGACCCGACGACAAAGGAATCGGCGAACAGCTCGAGGTAATACCGCGAACCCCAGGGATCCTCGGCGCTCCCGTGACTCTGCACCAGCCAACGATCGAAGTCGCCGGGCTGTGGGTAGATCCCCGTCTCTGCCACGGTCTGCTGCACGTCCTCGGCGATCCTCTTCAGCGCGCGCTCGGCGGAGTGCTCGCGGCCGGCTACGCCGATGGGCTCGACCAGTCGCATGATCTGCGTGCGGCTCCGGGGTTCCAAGAGGGCGAGGCCAGCGAGGATGACGAGAAACAGAATGGCCTTCTTCACGCTTTCCTCCGCGCGTGGTGCGCGTCGATTGTCAGGGGAGGGCAGAAGCTCGGGCTAGTAGGACCGTATGGGACAGCCGACTACCCATCTAGTGAGGGCACGATGCGCGCGTGTGTCAAGGGCGGCGGGCTCCTCCCTGAAGTGACTAGACTGGTCTGAATCTAATGACTATATTAGACTTACCATGAAACGCGCATCGATCTCCAGGCTCAAGGCCAAGCTCAGCCAGTACCTCGACGCCGTGAGAGGCGGCGAGGAGGTCCTGGTCACCGACCGCGGACGACCCGTCGCCCGGCTCGCTCCCGTCCGCGGCGAGGAGGAAGAGGAGCGCCGCCGCGACTGGCTGCTCCGCACCGGTCGGCTTCGCCCGCCCCGGGTCCCCCTGCCGCACGGCTTCTTTGACGAGCCGCGGCCTTCCGATCCGGAGGGGCGGAGCCTCCTCGCCCTTCTGGAAGAACGGGAGAGGGGTCGGTGAGGTTCTGGGATTCGTCCGCTCTGATTCCGCTTTGCCTCAGCCAGCCGCTGACCGAGCGTGCCCGCTCCCTGTACGACGAGGATCCCGAGATCGTGGTGTGGTGGGGCTCTCCGGTTGAGTGTGCCTTGGCCTTCGCACACCTGCGCCGGGAGGGGATCCCTATCTCAGAGGCGGAGGAGGCTGCCCGCTCGATCCTTTCTGTGCTGCGGGATGCCTGGTACGAGGTTCAGCCAGGCGATGGCCTGCGGGAGCAGGCGCTCCGCCTCCTCAGGCTGCATCCTCTGCGGGCTGCCGACTCGCTCCAGCTCGCCGCGGGGCTGGAATGGGCGGGAGTTCCGCCGGCGGGAGAGTTCGTGACGTTCGATGAGCGCCTGAAAGCGGCGGCGCGCTTGGAGGGGTTCACGACGCTCTGAGCCGGTCGGGCTAGCGTGAGGAGTGGCGGCGCGGCCCTGGCGGAGGGAAGCCGGCCAACTCGCCCTGCCGCACGTGCGGCGTCCAGCAAGGTGGTGCGGCCGACGGACAGGCAGATCAGTGCTTCATCAGGAAGTCTAGCAGCACCGCCGCCATCGCTTTGGCGCCGACGATTATCGACTCCTCGTCGGCGACGAAGTCGGGACTGTGGGGCATGCCGACGTATCCAAGCTCGCTGTTCGACACGCCGAGCCAGTACATTGCGCCCGGGATGTGCTGCTGGTAGTGAGCGAAGTCCTCGCTGAAGTACGGCGTTACCTGATTGACCTCGAGCAGTCCGTCCGGCCGCAAGACGGAGCGGAGCGTCTCGAGCGTGCTGCGGACGAGTTCCGGGTCGTTGACCATATCGGGGAGAGACTGTTCCTGGTAGCTGAACTCGTACGAGATCCCGTCGTGGCGGAGCGCGGCGAGCCGCTCGTCGATCCCTGCTCTTGCCCGGGCGCGCGCTTCGGCGCTCCCGGCCCGCACCAAGCCCGTTATCACCCACTCCCCGCTCTCCTGGCCCGGGCGGGGTCGAGAAACCATAGCCGCGATGAAGTCGCTGGGCGCGACGTCGCGACTCGTGCTGACGGCGCTGATGGCGCCGGCGTGGGAGCGCGCGGCATCACTCAGGTCGCCCTCGCCGCGGAGCGTCACGCTGACCCGGTCGAGGCCGGGGAGCGCCAGCCCTTCCACGCTTCCGATCTGCCCGACTTCGAGTGGGGCGGAGTGGACCGCAAAGATCGCCTCGGGTGCGGGGTCCTCCAGCACGCCCTCCTCGATCATCGCTGCCGCGCCCTGCACGTTCTCTTCGGCGGGCTGAAAGATGAACTTGACCGTCCCCGGCAGGTCATCTCGTATTGCTGCGAGTGCCTCGGCGATACCGAGGGCGACGGTCGTGTGAATGTCATGGCCGCAGATGTGGCGGACGCCCGGGGTCTCCGAGGCGAAGGGCACGGGATCCGGCGCGCTGGAGTGGACCGCGTCCATGTCGGCGCGGTAGGCGACGACGGCCCCCGGCACCGCGCCGCGCAGAATGCCGACGACGCCGTGCCCTCCGATCCCCGTCTGGACCTCTAGACCGAGCGAGCGCAGTCGGGCCGCGACGATCCCGGCGGTCCGCTCCTCCTGACCCGAGAGTTCCGGGTGCCGGTGGATGTCTCGACGCAGTTCGATCAGATCGGCCCGCACGCTCTCGAGGCGGCGATCGATCCGGTCGATGAGCGTCTGGTCCTGCGCGTGCGCTGCGGGACCGCTAACGGCGAGGACGAGGACGGCGAGAAGGCCGATCCTCGGCGCGCAGTGCGTGTTGCGCATTGTCATCTCCCGTTGCTCTGAGTCGTCTTGGCTGCCACGGCTGGCCGGTGGGACACTACGGCTGGCTGTGGTGACCGGTTTCGCGGGGCTGGTTTCTCCCCCGCGCCGTGTGCGTGCTTTGGGCTTAGGCGATTCTATTTATTGACAACTGCGCGCCCCCCCTAACTC
>JBDHKG010000013.1:0-38901 GCA_039586495.1 Gemmatimonadota bacterium
TGTGGAGGCTGCGTTGCGTGAGCGCCAGTCGGTGAGGGAGTACTCCGGTGATCCCGTGACCCTTGCCGAGCTGTCGCAGCTGCTCTGGGCCGCGCAGGGAGTCACGCACTCGCGCGGCCGCAGAACGGCGCCCTCGGCCGGAGCCCTGTACCCGCTGGAGCTCTACGTCGTTGCCGGGAGGGTCGACGGCCTGGAGAAGGGTCTCTACCGGTATCGGATCGGCGACCACGATCTCTTGGAGGTGAGCCGGGAGGACCTGCAGGGTGAGCTGACCGCTGCGGCCCTCGGCCAAGAGTGCATCGCGGACGCGGCCGCGGTCATCGTCGTCGCCGGCGTCGTGGAGCGGAGCGCCGTCAAGTACGGTGAGCGGGCGTTGAGGTACGTGCACATGGAGGTGGGGGCCGTGGCGGAGAACATCTACCTGCAGGCCACGGCTCTCGGCCTGGGCACGGTCTATGTCGGCGCGTTCCGGGACGCGCAGGTCAAGCGGGTCCTACGGATGCCGGAGGAGGATCCATTCGCCATCCTCCCGGTTGGCAGGCCCTAGGTGACGGCCGGGGACGGGCTGAGAGGGACGGGTAGCCTAGCCCCCGGAGCCCGGCCTCGGTAGGGGCGGCTTCTGATCGACCGGAATAGGCGACTCGTAGGCTCTCCCCTCGGTCTGCTCCAGGAAGAAGGCCCTGGCGCGCTCCAGCAGCTCCGGGTCGATCAGCAGGTCGACGGCGCTGAGCGCGAGCACCTTGGCGGCCACCAGCGCGCCGCGGACGGCGCCATCCGTGCCGTGTGACGCCGTCGTGGCCCAGTTGTGCCAGGGTATGTCAGCCGGGGCCGTGGTGACGCGGAAGCCGGATGTGGGCGCGATATAGGAGACCTCGGCCACGTCAGTCGAGCCGCCGCTCACCGGTTCCGGCTCGTCGGCCAGCGGCTTGATCTCCGTGTCCAGGCCTTTCTCCTCGATCCCGAGCGAGCGCTGTAGCTGCCGCGCGAACTCCTGGTCTTCCTCGGTGAACTGAGGCGCGCCCACGAGCTCGAGATTGTGCTGCACGGCCTCCTGCAGCGGCCGGTTGAGCAAGAGCTCGTGGACGCCGGTGATCAGCCTCACCTCGTGGGTTGTCTGAGTCGCAGCTGCGGCGGCTTCGGCGATCGTCAGAACCCAGTCGTAGTACTCCTCGACCCTATCGCGATCGGCCTCACGCACGTAGTACCAGACCCTCGTGTACTCGGGAACCACGTTCGGCGCTCCGCCGGCGGACGGGATGACATAGTGGATGCGCGCGGTGGGCCGGACGTGCTCGCGCATCAGGTTGACACCGTAGTCCATGAGCTCTACCGCGTCGAGTGCGCTGCGACCGTTCCACGGGTCGCTGGATGCGTGGGCGGGTTGCCCGAAGAACTCGACCTCGAAGTTGTTGAGGGCACGCCCCGGCTGGTTGCGGACCCCCGTCTCCAGGCTGGGGTGCCAGTCGAGCGCCGCATCCAGGTCGTCGAACACACCGGCCTTCGCCATGTAGACCTTGCCGACCACAGTCTCCTCGGCCGGTGTCCCGTAGAGCCGGACCGTGCCATCGAGGCCGTGGTCGTCCATGGTGCGCTTGACCGCGATGGCGGCAGCAACCGAGGCCGCGCCGAACAGGTTATGGCCGCACCCCTGCCCGTTCGTCACCCCGTCCTCACGGGGGGCCCTGTAGGGTATGGCCGCGTTGCCCACGCCGGGTAGCGCATCGTACTCGGCGAGGATCCCGATGATGGGGCGCCCGCTTCCCCAGGAGGCGACGAACGCCGTCGGCATGTCGGCCACGCCCCGCTCAACACGGAAGCCGTCGTTCTTGAGGATGTCGGCGAGCAAGGCCGCCGAGCGCGTCTCCCGCAGCGCGATCTCCGAGTAGTCCCAGAGTTCCATCGCTATCTGGTGGATCTCGGACGATAGCTGCTCTACTTGCTCGAGCGCCGTCGCTTTCTCGGCCGGAAGCGTCTGCGCCGAGAGCGTGCCCAAGCTGAGGACTGGGAGCAGCGTCAGGAGCAGAAGGCACAGAACCTGTCGTCTTGGCGTCATGGTGGAGCTCTCCCCTAGTGAGTTCAGAAGAAACGCCATCGCGCTTTGCCACCCAGGGCACGCGCAGCGACATCGTACGCGACGCTCAGCCCGTCGTCGCTGTTGGTGAGTACCACGACACCCCAACCGTGCCTGGGGTATATGACCATCAAACTCTTGAAGCCGAATGTCATGCCGTTCTGCCAGAGCGCGTCGCCCTGCTGGCTGTGCTGGATGCCGATGCCCAGACCCCAGGAGAAGTCATCATTGATGCGGATCTGCGGCGTAGGGCTCAAGTGCTGCGGGTTCACCAGTTCGATCAGGAAGCCCGCGAGATCCAAGGCTGTGGTGCGTAGCGAGCCGACGGCGCTCGGCCGCGGTGAGGGTACTCTAGGGATCGGCACGCTGAGCGAGGCCGAGAGCCGCAGCAATACGAACACACAGACTACCGCCAACACGACGGTCAGGGCGCGCAGTGGCCCGCCCTTCGGCCGTCGGGCAAAGGCGAGGCGGAGGAGGCGTCGGCCGATCACGAGGGCCAAGAGCAAGACGATGGCGAATGCCAGTCCGCAGAGGGTGCTGAACAACGCCAAGTTCGGCAGGGCTCTTCCAAAGACGACGGCGTGAAGCACCATCGTCAGCAGCGCCGCCAGGACAACGATACCCAGCCACATCCTGCGGGGCGGATGCCAGTATCCAGTGCTTATGCGTACGAACGGGATCCCGACCAGAAAAGTGGCGACGAGTATGCCGGCGAAGGGGATCAGAAAGGCGAGCAGAGGGAAGATGCAGGTCATATGACCGTTGGCCATGCGGCGCAGGATATCGGAGGTGTTCACGAAGCTGCTCGACAACATCTCCAGTGGTTGGAATACGAGCTCGCGCGTCGCGTCCTCGAGCGACTGCCCCGTCACCTGCTCGATCGCCTCCTGCATGTATAAGGCGCCGACACCCGAGTAGAGGAAGTCCGTTCCGGGCTGGAAGGCGATGCTCTTGTCGAGCGGAAACAGGTTGTCGGAGAGCCCTGAGCTGTGAGAGGCCAGATGTCGCAGCGTGATCCTGTCCGCATGTCGGGCGGGCGGTAGCCACGGGTCGGCGAGGTAGGCGGCTATCGGCTCGTCGAGCGAGAGCCTGCCCTGATCCACTAGGCGGAGCGCCGCGTAGGCCGTCACCACCTTGCTGTTGGAGGCGGCCTCGAAGGCTGTCGCCGGCGTGACCGGCGCGCCCGTGATCTGGTTGGCCACGCCGAACCCGGCGGTCCAGACGACCCGGTAGTCGCGGATGAGCGTGACTGCCACCCCGGGTACGCCGGCCCGGCGCATGCGCGCCGGGACGTACGTCTGGAGGTCGAGGATGATGTCGTCAAGCGGTTCCGAGAGCCGAAGCGGCGGTTCCCCCGGTTGCTGTGTCGACGGTCGACCCGCGGTGTGGCCAGACGCTGACCTTGGGGCGGCTCGTGAGGTTCCCGGCGACCCCAGGACAAGGACTGTCAGGATCCCACGAACGGTTAGGCTCAGAAAGCCGCGGTGCTGACCGATCATAGACATCCATTTTCGGAGGGTCGTTGGGGCCGCCCGGCCCCTACAACATGCTTGCGCGCTGCCGTCCCTTCAACTATCTAGTCGCCGCCGGGCCTCGCTGGCCGATCGAGAAGCCCGGCAACCCCTAGCTGTGAGGCAAGAGATGCGGACCGAGCGGGCACTTGTCTTGTCTTTCTTCGTCTTCGCGGGCCTGCTGCTCGCCGGCGGAGCGCAGTTGCAGGCCCTCCGTGACTCGGTGAGCGTGTTCACCCGAGCGGAACGGAGCGGGTATCGCGAGACGAGCCGCTACGCCGACGTGATGGCGTTCGTGGAGCAGGTCGTGAGTGCGTCGCCGCTACTGCATCTCACGACACTGGGCTACAGCATGGAGGGCCGAGCCCTGCCGGTGGTCGTGGTGGGCGAGGTGGAGGATGCGAGCCCGGAAGCCGTGCTGGCGACGGGGAAAGCCCGTGTGTACGTGCAGGCGAACATCCACGCCGGTGAGGTCTGCGGCAAGGAGGCGATGCAGGTCTTACTGCGCTCGCTTGCCAATGGCGCACATGCCGAGTGGCTGGACTCGCTGGTGCTGCTCATCGCGCCCATCTACAACGCCGACGGCAACGAGCGAGTGAAGCTGACGAACCGGCGCTACCAGCACGGCCCGGTCGCGGGGATGGGTCAGCGGTACAACGCCCAGGATCTCGACCTCAACCGTGACAACATGAAGCTCGAATCGCCGGAGGCGCGCTCGCTAGTCGCGTTCTGGAATCGCTACGATCCGCACATCATCGTCGATCTTCACACGACGAACGGCACTCGCCACGCCTATCGGCTGACGTACGCGCCGCCGCTGCACCCCAATACCGACGCACGGATCATCGAGCTGGCGCGGGCACACCTGCTGCCCGAGGTGACCCAGACTCTGAAGGCAAAGTACGACTGGGATTACTACTACTACGGAAACCTCCCCTGGCGGGACGTGGACGCGGAGCGCGGCTGGTACACGTTCAGCCATCAGCCGCGTTTCCTCACCAACTACGTGGGACTGCGCAACCGCATCGCTATCCTCAGTGAGGCGTACTCGTACGCGACGTTCGAGGAACGGATTCTGGCGACGCTGCGATTCGTCGAGGAAGTCGCCGAGGTCGCCTACCGGTACGCGTCGGCGATACGTCACATCACAGCCGCAGCTGATTCCGTCGATATCGTCGGGCGGGAGTTGGCGCTGCGTGCTACGTACGAGCGCTCGTCGGAACCGGTAGAGATCCTGATGGGTGAAGTCGTCGAGGAGCGTAACCCGTACACGGGGCTGCCGATGCTGCGGCGGCTGGACATCCGTCGCCCGGAGCGCATGCCAGAATTCGGCACCTTCCGGCCAACCGAGACGGAGCGTGTCCCGGCGGCCTACTTCGTGCCCGCGGATCTGAGTGACGTCCTCAACCTGCTGGACGACCACGGAATCGAGTGGAGCCGGCTCGACGGGCCGACGGCCCTGAGAGTAGAGCGCTTCGTGATCGATTCGACGACCGTAAGCGAGCGCGAGTACCAGGGCCATCACGAGCACACGCTATTCGGGGACTACGAGGGGGCGGAGGTGACTCTGGCGGCAGGGACGGCGGTAGTTCCGCTCAGCCAGCCCCTGGGCCGCCTGGCCTTCGTGTTGCTGGAGCCGCGCTCCGATGATGGTGTCGTCAACTGGGACTTGCTCGGGGATGCCCTGGACGAGGCTAGATACTATCCGGTGTTGAGAACCTTCCAGCGCTGAGCGGTCCCCGGCCATCGCGGAGAGGGCCGCCTCGCTACCGGGCGGAGCGGCCCTTCATTCCGGCGTCGCGCGTTCAAGCAATCAGTTCGCCAGTATCCAGTCCCAGTGCTCCGCCGCCCGCGCGACGATGCGCTCGACATCCTCGTCCAGCAAGAACCCCTGTTCGACCAGTGAGCGCGCGGCACGCTCCGCTAGCGCCAGATACTCGTCCTTGCTCGAATAGAGGCTCTCGATGCTGGGCCGCGGGTCGCCGATGCCCGCGCGCTCCGCTTCGGTCTTCGGCAGCGGGATGTAGGTGCCCACGAAGTTGTCCAGCTCGTCAGTCCCGCCGGGAAAGCCGATGCGCAGGTTCCAGGGCGCGTAGGTGGCCAGCGGTGCCAGGATCTCGACGCACTCGACGCCGCCCAGCTCGTTGCCGAACCGGTCCACCTGCGGGAGTAGGGTGGGGAAGGCAGGGCCCAATTCGGGTGGCTGTTGGTCGACGATCCCCTGCTTCCAGTGCGGTCCGTAGTCGGCGCGGTAGGCCTCATGTGCGACCTTCGGGAATTCGACATCCGGCAGCTCCGGGAACTGTACTCTGTCCGAGGGCACGAGCGTCCCCGCAGCGATCGTGGGATAGGCGCTAGGGGGTGGCTGAGTCCCGTCCCGCACCCACTCGATCATCCGCACCAGCAACGCCCGCATCGTGACCAGGAAGTTGAGCGGGTTGCCACGGTAGGCGCGTGAGTCCGGGAGCTTGCTGTCTTCCGGGGGCGGATAGCGACCGACGAAGTGCTGGCCGCTGGCCAGGTGATAGATGCGCTCGTTGGGGTAGAGCTCGATGTCCTGCTTACCCTCGATCGTCGCGTGCAGCAGCGAGGAGGCGCGGCCCCAGTACTCGTAGCCCGTGTTCGTATAGAAGATGTACGGCAGGTTGTCGTCATCGTGCTGGTGGGCGAACAGGCCGTCGGTCCAGCCCGTCTGTGGATCGGTCTGGGTCCGGCTGCTGAAGGGGAAGATGTCCGTCGGGTAGAAGAACGCCGAGTAGCGATGCGCGTCACGCGACGGCTGCCCGAAGCGATGATTGAAGCTGCCGCGGCCTGCGCCGGCCGTGTGGATCATGAGCCCGTCAAAGGCCTTCCTGTCCTGCTCGTCGGTGTTGAAGCCCTGGTATATGAAGTGGCGCAGGAAACGTCCAGTCTGTGAGATGCCGATGGCGATGCCGTATTTCACGGGGAAGGGGCTTGAGCGGTCGTACTTCGCGTAGGAGATCATGTCGCGGATCGCTGCCAGCCCAAGACCCACCACCTTGGGGTCCTTCGCGCGATAGACCAGCTCGTAGATTTGCCCGGCCTCGAAGCCCGACTCCATGTAGATGTGAGTGTTATCGGAGACGACACTGTCGCCCACGGCACGGGCGAAACGCCACTCGCTCCTCGGCACCTCGTGACGTGGGGCCAGTCGCCCGTCGCGCACGCTGAGCACGTTGTCGGGGTGTTCGGGGTCGAGGACCGGGTAGGCGACGTGGTTCCGATGACCGACGTGCAGCGTGTTCGTTGGCCGATCGATGACCCAATCGGCGCGGACCAGGCCCTCCAGCGGCTTGCCGTCTTCGCCGACCGCCACCGGGACGTGCAGGCGCATGAGCCCCTCGCGCAGCGGCACATCGTGCTGCCAGCCTACCCAGATCACGGTGAGTCCGAGTCGCATGAGCAGTTCATCGCCGACCTCGGCGGCCACTGGATCCGAAACGAAGCCTGCGCCGTTGAAGTAGCGGAGCGACGCCTTGCCGCCTCGGTTCGAGACCTCGAGCAGCGCGACACCGCCGCCGGGGACCGGGTTCTTCGGGCGCAGCACCACGAAGTTCGCCCAGGCCTCCACGAGCCCGTCGGCGTTCCGCGGTGCGAGCGTCAGGTCGACGATCCCGGCGTTCATCGGATTCTCGGGATCGAAGGCGAAGTAGATCTTGCCAACGATCTTCTCGTAGGGGCCGATCGCTCCGAAGGCGCGGCCGCCGAGCACATCTTCGCGCCGCTCGACCTCGATACGGACAACTTCCGCTGCGGCGCTAGTCGGGCCTGCCGTCAGAGCGCACGTAAGCAGGATAGGCGTGAACCATCTGATCATTGGGGCCTCCTGAGAGCTATGCGGTGCAGGCGCAAGATTGACCCGTTCACACGGTTGGCGCAATCGCCGTGGGTCTCGTTAGCTTGTTCGGCGCAGCTTGGGAACGGAATCGACGCGGAACGGAGTCGACCGGGAGCATGAGCTTGTATCGAGTCCTCGCCGATCTCACGGTTGTGACGCATCTTGCCTTCGTTCTGTTCGCCGTGGCCGGCGGGCTGCTCGTGCTCAGGTGGGGACGCGTGGCCTGGCTACACATCCCGGCAGCCGTGTGGGCGGCGCTGATCGAGTTCTGCGGCTGGGTGTGCCCGCTCACGCCGCTGGAGAACTGGTTCCGGGTGCGCGGTGGGGCGAGCGGTTACCGGGGCGGGTTCGTCGACCACTACATCCTTCCGCTGCTCTATCCCCGGGGGCTGACGCGCGAGGTCCAGATTGTGCTGGGCATCTTTGTGGTGGTCGTTAACGTCGCGATCTACAGTTGGCTGCTGCTTCGCGTCGCGAAGGCCAGGGACCTCGGGGATAGCGGCGTGGGTGCGGGCGGTGCGGAGGGCGGCGGCCGCTAGAGCCCCAGCCAGTAGTTCACCTTCAGGATAAAGGCGTTCTCGGAGCCAGCGGCCCAGAGGGCGTCAAGATCGCGGTCCAGCTGGAAGGAGCCGATGTCCGCGCGTTCACGGCGATTGTGCTGCCATACGAGGAACAGCGTGGATCCGGGGAAGTATTCCCAGCGCAGGACCGCGCTCAGCCGCAGGGATCGGACGTTGAAGTCCTTGTCGGATAAGGAGTCATCGACCGAGCCATCACCATCGAAGTCGAAGTAGCGCTCATCATCGAACACACAGGTGCGCCCGGCGACGCATGTGATCTCGTCACCGTCAAGCGCGGCGGTTCCTTCCTCGAACACTTCGAAGTCGAAGCTCTCTGATTCCGCCAGCTGCTTGTAGGTCAGGTGGTCGCCGGACGAGATCAGCGGCTGCGCGTAGAGCTGGAAGGTGAGTCTCGGGTTGAAGGTCACGTTCAGCCTGGTCTCCAGCGATACCTGCCGCCGTTTCAGGTCAGAGAAGAGATAGCGGCGCCCGTAGGTCGGCTCGTAGCCGACGTCGTCTGTTCTCGCCACGTACTGCGCCGGGTCAAGCTCGGTGGAGTATTGAGGTTGGAGCCGGATCTCCAGGCTGGGTGCCGGTCGGATGACGAGCTCCAGCTGCGATTCCCAGCGATAGCCGCCCCGGTGCCCGTTCTGGTACTCCAGCGATGGCTGGAGGTAGAGGACCCCGCGGCGGTCGGTGCCCAGGCGAGCCTCGAAGGAAGTCGATCCCGGCCTGATCATCAGCGGGCCGCCGCGCGTCTCGCTGTCGCTCAGCGTCTCGGGCGAATAGCGCGCGCTGAGATCCAGGCTCCAGTAGTTGAGGAAGTCGAAATTGGTGCGGAGGTTGTACCAGCCCGACTCGTGAGCGCGTTTCCAGGAACTCCAGGAAAAGGCGTCGTCCAGGGCCTCGTGACGCCAGTTGTGGAAGGTGTGGAGACTGATCCGATAGCTTCGGAACAGCGAACCGGGCGAGATCTCGTGGTAGCCGATGCGGAAGCCGCCATCTAGGCGTTCTCCGCCTTGCATGAAGCCCATGTCGCTGATCTCGAAGCCCGGCGATACTTCACCGATCCAGATCCCGCCCGTCCAATGCTTGGCACTTCGTCGCTCGAACTGTAGGCGCCAGTTGACCCCGCTCAGCGACGTGGCCGTCGAGTCAACGGAGTAACGCGTCGCGTCCGGCCGCTGGAAGTAGTGGTTGCTCGATTGCTGTACTCGGAGCAGCGCGCCGGTCAATCCTTCGACGAGGCTGCCAGTCACGAAACCATGGATCGCCCAATCCCGCGAGCTGGAGCCGCCCCAGTTATGCTCGAAATCGAGGCCGAGGCTGTAGGCGCTCGAGGTCAGGGAGTCGAGGCTGCCGTCGTCAGGCAACTCCCGGTGCATCGCGGTCAGAATCGCGCCGACCTGTGACGCGCCGGACCGGAAGTCCTGCTGAACGCGCAGGACGCCGTATTCGCTGAGCGGCTCGACGACGTACTCTTCGGTGTGGGCGCTATCGCTGAAAAAGGCGCGTCCGGTCTCTTCGCTGGTTATCGTCGCCAAGGCCGCCAGCGACAGACCGCTCGAGGTGCGGCCCGTCAGCTTGGCCGCGCCTAGGATGGTCGTCTCGCTGGGAACCTGGTCGAAATCTGCGTCGTCCGGCGCTGAGCCCTGCGGCTCGCGCCCGATGCGGCGAGTGTAGAACAGCTGGTTGCTCCGGCCTGACAAGCGGAACTCGAGGACCTTCGCGTCTTCAACGAAGAAGGGCCGCTTCTCGGGGAAAAACGTCTCGAAGGCCGTCAGGTTGATCACGGCGGGATCGACCTCGACCTGACCGAAATCCGGGTTGAAGGTGGCGTCCAGCGTGAATCCCGCGCCGAGCCCGTAGCGCAGGTCGAGCCCAACCCGGCTATCCAGTTCGGAACCGTCGAAGAAGGGATCCCCCGCCTCGACTGGCGCGGTGTGGGCTCGCCCGAGCGCGTAGGGCCGAATCTCGATACGGCGCGCGCTGCGCGGGAAACGCAGCCCGTCCAGCCGGCCGAAGGCGCTGACCTTGCCGTGCCGCACCCGTGACTCGAGAGCGAAGTAGGTAACCTCGTTGCTCGCGAGACGGCGGCGCGAGAAGTTCACTCCCCACGATTGGACCGTATCGGCAGCGTTGTACCTTAACTGGGAGAGCGGAATCCGCAGCTCCGCAGTCCAGCCCCTCGAGTTACGGTGCACGCCCGACTGCCAGACGGCGTCCCACGCCGGGTCCTCGCGGACATCGTCGTACATATAGACGTCTCGTTGGACCCCGGCGGCGCTGACGCGGAAGCGATAGCCGGTCCGACGGTCGTTGTTGGTGTCGAGGGAGAGCTCGAAGTAGTCGTACTGCCCGTTCTCGTCACGGCGGACGAGCTGGTCACCGATCAGCGTCGGCTGGGGGTCGTGCATGACGGCGCTGACGTACAGGGCCGTCTCGTCGAAGAGCACGCGCACCTCGGTGGGCTGCTCGGCGGGCGCGTTCTCCACCGGCTCACCCTGCACGAAGTCCGTGACCGGTGCGACCTTCTGCCACGCGGCCTCGTCCGTCCGGCCGTCGATGCGGATCTCATCGTCGCGGTACGCTGCCTCGGCAGCAGGAGGCCCGCCGTTGGAAGCGACCTGCGCGCTGAGCGGACGCCCGCAGAACAGGGCCGCGGCCGCGAAGGCCACGCAGACGTAGACTCTCCTTGACGGCAACGCCGTCGCCATGGCTCGTTCCGGTTTCCTGTCTATTGGGCTGGACTTGCCGGCCGGACGAAAGAGACCCGATGCGTTCCGCTGTCCGACCGGCGACGCTTCGCCGCGCCTCGCCAGCTCAAACACCTTCAATGCTGAGAACGTTAGACGGCCGCCGTGGGGCCTGCACGCACTCAGAGGGGCGAGGAACAGCTAATCAGGCGAGTCGCAAAAATCAAGGCATGGCGCCCTGTCGGCTGTCCTGGGGACTGCCCTCTGCCGGGCACGAAACCGCGTTCGTTCCTCGCCAGATGAGGTTCTGTTGATGGCCGCGACCTAGACTCATCCCGCTGGTCGGCTTGGCAGCCCTTCGCAGTCGCCGAGCTGATGCGCTGGTGTGGCTCGCAGTCGCTGGGTGATGCAGGTGAGGAACTACCGGGCCTTGCTCGACCAGGCTCTCAGCCTGGCCGCAGCCGTCGCGGCGTTGGCGGCGCTCTACCTGGTAACGACTGAGAGGCTGCTTCCCGCCTTGCGCGATGCGCCGGTGCGGCTAGGCGAGGGAGAGCAGCTAGCCCGTGTGCTCGAGTTCCGGACACTGGCGAACAGCCACGAGCGCACGGGTGAGGAGATCGCGGTACCGGGCGAGCGTGCCACCTTGTTGTTCGTTTTCAGTTCGACCTGTCCCGCCTGCTACACGAACCTTCCCGCGTGGCGTGAGGTGACGGAGGCGGCACGTGGCACGACGACGGTGCTGGCTGTCGCCCTGGAACGTGACCGATCTGCGGCAGGCAGCTACGCGCGGCGGCACCTCCCGTGGGCCACGGCCGTCGTTCCAAAGCACCCACGCGAGTTTGTGGGCACGCTAGGTGTGGACATCGTGCCCTTCACCGCTCTGGTGGGTCGAGACGGTGTGCTCGAGTTCGTGTGGCTGGGAAGCCTCGATTCTCTGACAAGTCAATCACTGATACGCGCGCTGGGGGCCCTGTCGGCCTCTTCAATCTCATGGAGAAAGGATGGAGACGATGCGGAGGAAGCTGGTACTTCTAGGGGCGCTCCTGGCGCTAACCCTCGGTCAACCGACGCCCGCGCTCGCCCGGCCATGCGAGGATATCTGTGGCGATAAGGCGGCGGCGAACTGCGACAACATCGATTCATTCAGGTGCGGGGCCTACATCATGGGCTGTCTGGCCGGTTGCTCGGTGGGGAAGCTGTACAGGCTGTTGGACGGTGAATAGGAGGAGGTGGTTGGGATGCGGCGACTGCTTGTAACGCTCTCATTAGTCGGGCTCAGCTTTGCGAGCTCACCGCAGGCGGCAGTGGCGGAGGTGGAGGGCAGAACCGTCTGCGAAGGTTACTGCGGGACGGCAGCGGTCGGTTGCTATGTCGTCGCGAGCATCTTCGTCGGCAGAGACAAGTGCGATGCCATGTACGGAGGATGCCTCGATGGATGCATGGCGGCGTTGATCGAAGAGGAGATATGAGGCTGCCTCTTGCGCCCGTGAAGGTATTGTCAGCGAGCGTTGCGGCCGGGGCACTGGCCGCAACGCTCTGTACGGCAGCCTGCAGCGAGCAGGTCGACCTCCGAGGCGATTCGCCGCCTTCGGCAGATGCGGTCGCGAACGCCAATCAGGGGGCGGTGCCGCTGGAAACGCGCTGGCTGGTCCCGCCCGACCCGGCGCTCGAACCGCCCCTGGCCGCGCCGGTCGCGATTGAAGTGGACGGCGAGCGCCAGCGACTGTTCGTACTCGAGCTGCAACCGCCGGAGCTCAGGGTGTACGATCTGGCTGACGGGCGTTTCCTTGCTGCGCTGGGCCGGGAGGGCGATGGACCGGGGGAGTACCGGCATCCGATCGACCTGGCGGTGAGCGCGGGTGGGCTGGCGGCTGTCCTGTCGGTGGGCGGGCGGGTGACCTACTGGGCGCCGGATGCGGTTCTGGCGGGCGTCACCCGCAGCGGGGGAGGTCTTGCGACCGACATCGTTGCGGCGCGCGGGGACAGCTTCTTCGTGAAGATCGATCGCTTTCCGCCCGCGGACGTGGCGGAGTTCCAGGTTGTTACACGCGACACGGTGCTGGATCGGCCCCGCTTCCGGGATCAGGGGCTACCGGGCACGGAGGAACCCGGCCGAGTAATCCGGAACCACTCCTATCCCGTCGCTGCGACGCCGCAGGGGAATCTGCTGCTCGCGCCTCCCGGTCCCGAATACCTGATCCTGCGCATCACAGCGGAAGGGAAGGTGGGACAGACCATCCGACGACCCGAGATCCCGCCGCTACAACGCAGCGCGGAGGAGGTCGAGGCGATCCGGAACCGGATACGACAGGGTTTCGCCGCGGCGGGCCGGGTCGCACCGGTGAACCTGCGGGTGCCACTCTACCGCCCGCACGTGTCACGTCTGGCTGTCGCGCCCGACGGGACCATTTGGGCGCTGACCCAGCGGGGCGATGGCGGCGTCGCGATCGTCGACCATTTCGATAGTGATGGCCGCTTCTCCGGCAGTTACCGAGTCCAGCTCCGGGTCGGCGAGCTGGCTGTCGGGCCCGACGCGCTCTACTTGCTGGCTCGCTCGAGGCTCGATGTGCCGGGTATCGCCGTAGCGGCACGGCCGCGGACCCGCCGAACAGGGACTCGATGAGAGGGCCGGAGGCTCGGCCGCTGGTCGAGATCGAGAACGTGCGCTACCGCTATCGCGCGGCGCCGGGCTGGGCGCTCGACGGCATCTCTTTCCAGATCGAGCGAGGCCGGGTGCTCGGCCTCGTGGGACCGAACGGATCGGGTAAGACGACTCTCTACCGCCTGATCCTGGGCTTCATGCGGCCGCAGCGGGGCCGTGTGGATGTGGCCGGTACGGCGCCGGCGGCCTACCGCAAGGCGTGGGGGATCGGATACCTGCCCGAACAGGTCAGGCTTCCAGGCCGAGTGCGCGTCCGCGAGTTCGCCGCCTTCGTGGGTCACCTGGCCGGGCTTCGCGGATCGGTGTTGAGCGGCCGTGTCGACGGCCTGGTGCAGACGCTCGCCATCGAGGACGAGGCTTGCTCGTACATCGGCACACTCTCGCACGGGTACCGGCAGCGCGTCGGATTGCTGGCCGCTCTGTTAGGAAACCCGGAGTTGCTGCTCTTCGACGAGCCGGCAAACGGCCTCGACCCGGCGTCGGTGGCCGTGCTGAGGAGCCTGCTGCGGGGGCTAAAGCATCAGGGTCGGACGGTCATCGTCTCCTCGCACGTTCTGCTCGAGCTCGAACGCGTATGCGATGAAGTGTGCATCCTGAGGGGCGGGGAGCTGCTTGGGCGATGCTCGCGAGACGAGATCGCCGGTCGGCCCGACGTCTGGGTCGTGCAGCTGGTACTGGGGGGAGCCGCTGCGGGGAATCGCTCAGTTGCGTCATGTGCGGCGCTCGGCGGTGTGCGCCTGGCCGCCGATGAGGTGGCATTTCAGGACGAGCAGGCTGCGCGGAGCTACGCCGAGAGAGTCACGGTCGTAGGTGACGGCGTCGTCGAGGCGATCGAGCGGCGACGCTTCGACCTGGAGTATCTGTTCCACTCCCTGGTACAGAAGGAGCACGGTGGGAGGCGGGCTGATGCTTGAGGCTTTGCGGCTCGTGCCGGCGCTGTTCCGCTTCCTTGGGCAGGATGTGGTTCGCGCCCGCGGCACCTATTTCGCCGTCGTGTTGGGCACCGTTGCGTGTGTCCAGCTGCTCCTGGCATTCCGGGCGCCGGGTGCGGGGTTTGAGGGCCTGGCGACCATCTACATGGTGACCCTATGGGTGATCGCGGCTCCTCTGTGCAGGTCGTGGTTGGACGAGGATATCCGCCTGGGCTATGCCGCCCTCTGGCTACAGCAACCGCTGACGACCGTTGGTTTCTATCTCGGCCGGCTCCTGGCCCTCGTCGGCTGGTCCGTCGTCAGTGCCGCAGCCGTCAGCCTCGCCTGTCTTCCGGCCTTGGCCATCGCCGGAGGCTCGCTCTGGGAGACCGCAGGCGTGCTCGTAGGCGCCGGTTGGATACCGACGCTGCTCGTCGTCCTCAGCTTCCTCGGATCGGCGCTCGGCGCCCGCAACAGCGGGCTGTTCGCCTACGGTACCCTAGTCGCAGGCTTCGCGCTGCCCGGTTTCGCCGACGCCCTGTGGCTGGGTCCGGCCTACGACATACTCGAGGTCGTTTTCCCGCCCTGCTGGGCGGCGCTGGACGCCGTGCGTCTGCTGGGCGCCGGCGCCGTCGGCGCGGGGCTCGCGGCGTTGCACCCCTTGCTGCTCTACATGCTCGCCTGTGGCACCCTCGCCCTGCTGCTGGCGCTCAACGTGCCAGCGCGCCTGACCCGGTCGGAATAGGCTGAAGGTGGTGTCCGCTGGTCGGCGCTGGCGGTCGGGCGGAATTGCGCGGGTTAGGGCGAATTATTATCATCGTTGAGAACAGATCTCAGCCCCGAAGAGCTTGATCGGAGGCCAAGCGCTCACGCCGATGTCCCCGTCGAGTCACGCTGATCCTGCGGTTCCCCGCGTCACGACCAGGCCGCCGCACGGCTGTGCCCTCCTGCTCATGGATCTCTTTCGCAGCTATTTGCATCAGCAGCGGCTGCCGTTAACGCGGCAGCGTGAGGTCATCGCGATGGGGCTGTTCGAGAGCGGCGAGCAGCTGTCGGTGGATGATCTGGCGGACCTGCTGCGCGGCCGCGGCGAGCACGTGGGCAAGGCCACCATCTATCGGACGTTGAGCCTGCTCGTGCAGGCCGAGCTGGCCAGGGAGTTGGACTTCGGAGAGGGGTTCAAGCGCTTCGAGCTTCAGGCCGGGGAGGCGCGGCACGACCACTTTATCTGCACGAGCTGCGGTCAGGTGACCCGCTTCGTTCGTTCCGTCGTGGATGAGTTCCAGGCGACGATCGCCGCGGAGCTCGGCTACACCGTGCAAAGCCGCAGGTTGGAGATCTACGGTCTGTGTAGCGAGTGCCGCGCGGCAGTGGAGCGAGCTAGGAGCGCCGGCGCTGTTACCACAGGTGAGGCTGCGACCTCGGGCCAGGTCCGCGGGGAGGGAGGGTGAGCTGTCCCCGAGCCGTGTGGCAGACCTGCGGCAGGTCGTGCTGGATGCCGCTTTCAGGTCGCGCGGTCGGGCGCTGTCATCTCCTCCGGCTAGAAAGGGCAAGGGAGCGAAATGAACGAGCATGAGCGACTTCTTGATCTACTTGCCGAGCGTTCCTTTCGAATTGGTGATTTCACCCTCGCCAGTGGCCGTAAGAGCCGCTACTACGTTGACGCGCGGACTACGACGTTATCCGCCGAAGGCCAGGCGCTGATCGGGGCGCTAGGGTTGCAGGCTCTGGATGAAGCGGGTCTCAAGCCGGACGCCGTGGGCGGTCTCACGATGGGGGCGGATCCCATCGCCTACGCGATGGCACACCGGAGCTTCCTCGACGGGCGGCCGATCCAGGCGTTCACGGTTCGAAAGCAGGCGAAGGAGCACGGAGTCGGTCGGCAGATCGAGGGCTGTCTCGAGTCTGGCCAGTCGGTTGTCGTGATCGAGGACACGATCACGACCGGCGGCTCGGCACTCAGGGCGTGTCAGGCGGTCGAGGCGGTGAACGCCCGAATCCTGGCGATTCTGGCGCTGGTGGATCGCGAGGAGGGCGGGCGCGAGAGCCTGGAGCAGGCGGGCTATCAGGTGCGCAGCCTGGTGAAGCTGTCCGAGCTCAGGAAGCGGGTCGGCGACGCGGAATGATGAGGCGCGTGTGCGAGCCGCTAGCCTGCGCTTGCAGACATCCTTATCTTTGCGATCCTACTTCGTACCGATAGCCCCACATAACATCTCCACTTAGCTCTGGATCAGGGGTATGCTGCGCAGCGTACTGCTGTACTTGAGCGAGCAGAAGGGACTGCAGGAATTCATCCTGCGGCGCAGGCTCGCACGGAGGGTATCGCGCCGCTTCGTCGCCGGTGAGACGCTCGACGAGGCGATCCAGGTTACTCGCGATCTAAACGCCCGGGGCATGGATGTGACGCTCGACCACCTGGGCGAGAGCGTGGAGCGCGAGGATCAGGCGCGCAAGGCGACCGACGACTATATCGCGATCCTTGAGCAGATCAGCAGGGGGAAGGTGAGGACGGGTATCTCGATCAAGCTGACGCAGATCGGGCTGGCCATCGATCACGATCTCTGTTGCAGGAACCTGCGCCGCGTCGCGGAAGCCGCGCGCGACCACGGCAATTTCGTGCGCATAGACATGGAAGCCTCGCAGTACGTTCAGCCCACCCTGGACGTCTTCTACGAGCTGAATCGGGAATTCAAGAACTTAGGTGCCGTGATTCAGTCGTACCTGCGGCGTAGTGAAGGCGATATTCGCGAGCTCGCGGCCCGCGGGGCCTCCGTCCGGCTGTGCAAGGGCGCATACAAAGAGCCGCCAGAGCTGGCCTTTCAGAAGAAGAAGGAAGTCGACGCCAGCTACGTGCAGTTGCTAGAGATATTGATGGAATCGGAGTCACCACTTGCCGTGGCGACGCACGACTCCCGCATGATCGGGGCAGCGAAACGGCTGGTGGGCGACCACTCGAACCGCGAGGCGCCGGTCGAGTTCCAGATGTTGTACGGGGTTCGCCGCGATTTGCAGGCGCGCCTGGTCGAGGAGGGCTATCGCGTGCGGATCTACGTGCCCTACGGTACCGAGTGGTATCCCTATTTCATGCGAAGGATGGCGGAACGGCCGGCAAACCTGCTCTTCGTCCTCAGAGCCCTGAAGGGCAAATAGGATCAGCGAAAACGCGCCAGCTCGGCTGGCTCCACAGTCAGATCGAACACCTCTGCGAAGCTTCGCGCGACCTCATCACCGACCTCGACGATGCTGTGGGCGCGGCCGGTCTCCCGCTCCACGGACGTCATGTTAACGGCCTCAATGCCGCAAGGGATGATCAAATCGAAGTCGGCCAGATCAGTAGTCACGTTGAGGGCGAAGCCGTGGGAGGTCACCCAGCGGCTGACGTGAACGCCGATAGAGGCGATCTTCCGATCGTCCACCCATACGCCGGTGTAACCCGGGACGCGGCCACCGGTGATGCCGAAGGTCTCTAGCGCCTGAATCAGCACCTTCTCCAGCTGCCGCAGATACCAGTGCAGGTCCTTCTTGTGTCGGCCCAGGTCGACCAGAGGGTACCCCACCAGCTGACCTGGCCCGTGGTAGGTCACGTCGCCGCCCCGCTCGACCTCCTGGACCTGCACGCCCAGGCCAGCCAACACTTCGGTGGACGCCCTGAGGTTGGACACGCGTGCGCCGCGACCTAGCGTGATCACACGGGGGTGCTCGAGCAGGATCAGCAGGTCGTCGGTCAGTTCCCCGCCTGACCGCGCCTGTACCAGCTGACGCTGAAGCGCCAGGGCCTCGCCGTAGGCGGTGAGGCCCGGCAATCGGAGCAGTTTGCAGATCCGATCCGCTGTCAATCTCGCGTTGCCCCCGGCAGCGATACTGCGCGCCGTCTGTCTCGTGGTCGCTAGATGTGGATCGGGCGCCCCAGCGCGGCGAGTGCCGCCTCCATCACACTTTCAGCCAGCGTCGGATGCGCGTGCACGGTACTCGCCAGTTCCTCTACGGTCGTCTCCAGGGTCCGTCCCAGGCCCGCCTCCGCAATGAGTTCGGTCACGTTATGGCCGACCATATGCACGCCGAGCACTTCCCCGTACTTGGCGTCGGCGACGATCTTGATCATGCCGTCAGGGGCACCTGCTGTGAGCGCGCGGCCGTTGGCGCTGAGTGGGAACCTGCCGACCTTCAGGTCGTGGCCGTCCTCGCGCGCCTGCTTCTCCGTGCGGCCCACACTCGCAACCTCCGGATGGCAGTAGGTACAGGAGGGGATGTTGTCGCGAGCCACGGGGTGCGTCGCGATACCGGCAATGTGCTCGGCGGCGACGAAACCTTCGTGCGAACCTTTGTGCGCCAGCATCGGAGGTCCGGCAACATCGCCGACCGCGTAGATCCCGTCGGCCGTCGTCCGATTGTACTTGTCAACCCGTATCCAGCCCTGCTCATCCAGCTCCACATCCGCGCTCTCCAGGCCGATGTCCTCGACGTTCGGCTTCCTGCCTACCGCCATGAGAAGTAGGTCGCATTCGAGCGTCTCATCGCCGCCGGGCCCCTGGACGATTACATTGAGCTGTGTCTTGAGCTTCTCCAGCGTTTTGACTGCCGTGTCCTTCTTGACCGTGACCCCTCGCTTCTTGAACGACCGGCTCACGACGCCGGCGATCTCCTCGTCCTCGTTCGGCAATATGTGCGGTAGCATCTCGACGACCGTGATCTTCGCGCCAAACGCGTTGAACACGTCGGCGAACTCCATCCCAGTCGAGCCTGCTCCAACGATCAGGATCCGCTCGGGCAGCTTCATCAGCTCCAGCGCTTCGCGACTGGATATCACACGCACACCGTCGAACTCGAATCCGGGGAAGGTCTTAGGCCGTGATCCGGTAGCGATGATGATGTTCTTGGCGGAGATCACCGCCTTACCCCCGGCCTTCAGGTCTACCTCGACTTGCACCCGGCCGGCCAGCCGACCGCGGCCGAAGATGGGCATGACGCCGTTCTTGTCGAACAGGTACTTGATCCCCTTCGTCAGCCGGTCGCTGACCTGACGGCTGCGGCTAACGGCTGCGGCGATGTCGAGCTCGTAGCCCGTCACTCTAACACCGAAGTCGGCGGCGTCATCCTTAATCCGGCGAGCCAGGCTGGCGCTCTCGAGCAGCGCCTTAGCGGGTATGCAGCCCCAATTCAGGCACACGCCTCCGAGCCCGCCCTCGCGCGACTCGGATTCGACACAGGCCACATCCAGCCCGAGCTGGGCGGCGCGGATCGCGGCCACGTAGCCGCCCGGGCCAGCGCCCAGGACCACCAGGTCGTACGAGTCCTTTATGCCTTCCGCGTTGTTAGCCAAGTCACACCCCGCAGTTTGTGGTGGAGAGAAACCCGAGAATAGAAAAACTAGAGGATGCGCCATGCAGCGCAACGGAGCAGGTGCGCGGCTAGCGCCAGCGCTGCCACGAAGGCGCCGGCGGCCAGGTCTAGAGCACGAGGCGCAACGGATTCTCGAGCATGCGCTTGAGCGTCGCCAGGAACTCGGCGCCCATGGCCCCGTCCACTGCCCGGTGATCGCAGGAAAGCGTTACGCGCATCCGGGACCGGATCTCGATGGTGCCGTTCACGACGACCGGCTTCTCCTGCGTTGCCCCCACCGCGAGGATAGTGGCGGCGGGCGGGTTAATGACGGCCGTAAACTCGTCGATATCGTACATCCCGAGGTTGGAGATCGTGAACGTCGCACCCTGATATTCCTCGGGTGCCAGCTTCTTCTCCCGAGCCCGTGCGATCAGTTCGCGGCTTTCCACCGAGATCTGGCGTAGACCCTTGGCTGCCACGTCCCGTAGCACCGGCGTGATCAAGCCGTCGTCTATCGCCACGGCGATCCCGATGTCCACGCGCGTGAACCTGCGGATATGGTCACCAGCGAAGGCGACATTGATGTCGGGGTGCTCCAGCAGAGCCTGAGCTGCGGTCTTCAGCAGGATCTCGTTGACGCCGATCTTCAGTCCCGTGTCCTCCAACGACTTGTTGAGTTCGGCCCGCAGCTCCAGCACACGGCCCATGTCGATCTCGGCGGTGAGGAAGAAGTGGGGTACCGGCCCGAGGCTCTGGACCAGGTTGCGTGCGATGGCCTTGCGAAGCTGCGAGAGCTCGACACGCTCGTAGGGCGGCTCCGGCCCCAGTTCCGTGCCAACCTCCCCGAAGGCAGGAGCACCTGTGGTCGCTGCTGCCTCGATGTCGCGTTTGATGATACGGCCCGCGGGACCGGTGCCGCGGACGAGGCGCAGCTCGATGCCGCGTTCCTCCGCCATGCGGCGGGCGAGTGGAGAGGCTTTGATCCTGCCGCCGTCATGCGCTGGCGGGGCGGCGGCCGGCTCGAGCGGGGTGGCCGGGTGGGGTGCGGCCGCCGCCCCCGGGATCGCCTCCGACGGAGCGACCGTGCCAGGCTTGGCGTCCGTGCGACCCACTGAGCTGCCTTTGGCGACAGCTTCGGCTTCGGCGAGTATGGCGGAGATATCCTCATCCTCGGCAGCGACTACGCCGAGCAGTGTGCCGGTGGGCACGGTGGCGTCCTCGGGCACCAGGATTCTCTTTAGCACCCCCGAGCCCATCGCCTCCACTTCCATGTTCGCCTTGTCGGTCTCGACCTCCAGGACCACTTCGCCGGACTCCACGGGATCGCCCTCCTTCTTCAGCCACTGGAGTATGCGACCCTCCTCCATGGTCGGAGACAGCTTCGACATCACGATTCGTGTGGCCATCTGCTATTCCTGGTAGCACACCCGGCGGGCCGCAGTGATGATGTAGTCGACCTGGGGGAGTGCGATCTGTTCGAGGTTGTGTGCATACGGCTGTGGCGTATCAGCGCCCGTCACACGAAGGATGGGCGCATCGAGCTCGTCAAAGGCCTCGCGCTGGATGTCATCTACGATCTGCGCCCCGATCCCGCACACCGGCCAGCCTTCCTCAACGATGACGCAGCGATTCGTCTTGCCCACCGACTCGAGAATGGTGTCAATGTCCATCGGGCGCAGGGTGCGCGGGTCGATCACCTCGGCCGATATGCCGTGCTGCTCCTGCAAGATCTCGGCAGCCTTGAGCGCCGTGTGCAGCGGGCGTGAATGGGCGACGATCGTGACGTCGTTGCCCGATCGCTTGATGTCGGACGCCCCTAAGGGGATGAGGAAGCTTTCGTCCTCGGGCACGTCGTCCTTCGTGGCGTAGAGCAGCTCGCCTTCCAGGAAGACGACCGGGTCGTCATCCCGGATGGCGGTCTTCAGTAGCCCCTTGGCATCGCGCGCCGTGGCCGGTGCGACCACCTTCAGGCCGGGGACGTGTGCATACCACGCGTCCAAGGCCTGGGAGTGGGTCGCCGCCAGCTGGTTAGCCGCGCCGCTCGGACCGCGGAAGGTGATGGGGATCTTGAACTGGCCGCCCGACATGTAGCGCATCTTGGCTGCCGCGTTCACGATCCCATCGATGGCGAGGAGCGCAAAGCTCCAGGTCATGAACTCGATCACAGGACGCAATCCGACCATGGCCGCGCCGACACCAAGGCCCGTAAAGCCGAGCTCTGCGATGGGCACATCACGAACCCGCCACTCGCCGAACTCCTCCAGCAAGCCCTGGCTGATCTTGTAGGCGCCCTGATAGGCCCCGACCTCCTCGCCCACGAGGAATACGTCGGGGTCGCGCCGCATCTCTTCGCGCAGGGCCTGGTTCAGGGCCTCGCGATACGTGATCACCGCCATGGGTCCCTCCGCTGCATGTCGGGATACCCCCCGGCGTAGATGTCGCTGTAGAGATCCTCCGGCTGCGGGAGAGGGCACTGCTTGGCGGACTCGACCGACTTGTCGACGGTCGCCTTCACCTCGTGTTCGATCTGGTTCAGGTCGCCGTCGCCGATCATCGAGTGCTTCTTCAGGGTCTCGATGAACCGCTTGATGGGATCCTCCTTGAGCTTGTAGTGGCGGACCTCCTCTTTCGTGCGGTAATGCCCGTAGTTGGGGTCGGACATCGAGTGGCCGACGAACCGGTAGCAGTTCGCCTCGATGAGGCTAGGCAGCTTGTGCGTCCGCGCCCGCTCGACCGCGACTTCGACTGCCTTCCGCACCTCCAGCACGTCCATGCCGTCGATCGTCCATCCCTGCATCCCGTCGTACGCGCATGCCCGGTCAGCCAGATTGCGGATCGCCGCCGCTCGGTGGACGGCCGTCCCCATCCCGTACTGGTTGTTCTCGATCACGAATACGACGGGCAGCCTGAACAGTGCGGCCATGTTCAGCGACTCGTTGAAGGCGCCGATGTTGGCGACCGAGTCGCCGAGGAAGCAGACGCAGACGGCGTCGCTGTCGCGGTAACGGATCGCGTAGCCGACACCGATCGCGATGGGCAGGTGACCGCCAACGATGGCGTGCCCGCCGAGAAAGTTGTTCGAGCGGTCGAACAGATGCATCGAGCCGCCCTTGCCTTTCGAGCCACCGCCCACACGGCCCAACAGCTCGGCCATGATGGCGTTGGGGTCCATCCGGCGTACTAGGGCGTGCACGTGATCACGATAGGCGGTGATCACATAGTCGTCCGGTCGTAGCGCGGTGATGGCGCCCACGGCAACGGCCTCCTGTCCTATATAGAGGTGACAGAAGCCGCCGATCTCGCCAACCTGGTACATCTCCGCCGTCTTCTCCTCGAAACGGCGCCCGAGGATCATCCAGCGGAGCATCTCGATCAGCTGGTCGCGCGCGAGCCCGAGGAGCTCGTCCGATCCAGTCATCCTTGTAGCCACTACTGCCAGTCCTCCGTGACTGCGTACTACGTCACACGCGGGGACCGCCGCCCGCGTCCACTCTTGCTGAGTTCAACCGCTGTCGTGTGAACCCAGGTTTCCGTGCGCTCTGCCGCGCCAACTTGCCTAGCGCTCGGTCGGCGGGTCCTCCCGTTCCGAGAACGAGCCGCCGGCGATGGATTCTACCTGCTCACGTGCGTGGTAGGAACTCCGGACCAAAGGCCCGGCCTCGACATGCTTGAAGCCGAGCGTCGCCTCGCCGACATGCTTCAACTCGGCGAATTCCTCCGGAGGGTAGTACCGGTCGATGGGAAGATGCTCGGGCGACGGGCGCAGATACTGGCCCAGCGTCAGTATCTCGATTCCGAGGCCGCGCAGGTCCTGCATGGCCTCGATCAGCTCATTGCGCGTTTCCCCCATCCCGCAGATGATCCCTGACTTGGTCAGAACGGCGGGGTCGAGTGACTTGGCATGCTCGAGGACCTCTAGCGCCCGATCATAGCGGCCGCCGGGACGGATGAAACGGTACAGCCGCCGTACCGTCTCCAGATTGTGGCCGAAGATCTCCGGCCGCGCCTCCATCACGACCGCGACCGCGTCCAGATCACCCTTGAAGTCGGGGGTGAGAACCTCAACCGAGCATCCCGGGGCAAGCTCGCGGATCTTGCGGATGGTGTCCGCGAAGATGCTGGCGCCGCCATCGGGCAGGTCATCGCGGTTGACCGATGTGATCACGACGTGTCTGAGCCCCATGGAGCTCACCGCTTCAGCGACGCGCACCGGCTCCTCTTCGTCCAGACCGGTCGGCATGCCGGTGGTAACGGCGCAGTACGAGCAGGAGCGCGTGCAGACGTCGCCCAGGATCATGAACGTGGCCGTTCCCTGACCCCAGCACTCGCCCATGTTCGGACAGTGCGCCTCCTCGCAGACCGTGTGCAGCGTCTTGGCCCGCATCAGACGCTTGAGGTTCGTATACTCGCCCGTGCCGGGCGCCCGCGCCTTGAGCCAGGTTGGCTTGCGACCGCCCGGCCCCGCGTTTTCCGGCACGCGTTCCTGCAGCAGCGGCTGGATCTCCTCCCTATGCCGCCGTAGCGCCGCGTATTCCAAGGGCAGTTCGTGAGGCTGCAGAACCTTCAGTTCGCGCATCGCGTCCGAGTAGAATCGGGTTTCGCCACGCCCAGGGCGACGCCCGGTCGAGGCACAGACGTAGAGCTTGTCGGAACGTGTAAAGCTAACACTCTATCTTCCGGCGTCCACCAGAGCTGGGTGACTTGCCTTACCCGGGCCCTGGCTTACATGTTGGGCATTTGCAGGCATTCAGTCAGGGGGTCATTACCACGACAACTCGCGGAGGTTCGCATGGCTGTAGAGGTTGGCAAGCCGGCACCGGCGTTCGAGCTGAGCTCGTCGACGGGTGAGAAGGTGACGCTTGAGGACTACCGAGGCCGGGGGCCGACCGTCCTTCTGTTCTTCCCCCTCGCCTTTACGCCAGTCTGCACGAACGAGCTAACGACGATTCGTGACGAATATGAGACGTACACTCAGGCGGGTGCGCGAATTCTCGCCGCCAGCGTAGACAGCCCGTTCACCCTGAAGTTCTGGGCCGAGCATCTCGAGCTTCCGTTCCCGCTTCTCAGCGATTTCAACAAGGAGACGGCCCGGGCCTACGGCGCGTTGCATGAGGACCTCATGGGCCTGAAGGGCGTGGCCAAGCGAGCCGCCTACGTCATCGACGAGGACGGAATCGTTCGTTACCGCTGGGTTTCCGACGACCCGGGCCAGTTGCCGCCCTTCGACGAGATCAAGAAAGCCGTGGACGAGGCAGCGGCTACCTAGCGCGTCCGTAGACCGAGTCGATCCGGGCACGCAGTTCGGCGAGTGCCGCGACCGCGTCGCCAGGCACGAAATCGATCCTCAGGTCGACGAGCCGATGGCGGGTGGCGAAGCGTGCGCCTGGCCCGATGACCAGGAGAGCGGCGGAGTGCGCGCCTCCCTCCTCGCCGCCGGCATCTCGACCGGCCAGGAGTGCCCCGAGCAAGCGATCGGCGAGAGCGCCGTCGGAGTCTGCAAAGGCCTGCTCTACAGCCGGGATGACGTCGTCACTGGCGAGATGATGGCCAGCGACGACGTAGTCGTCTCCCGTTGTGTGGCCAGCGTGCTCAGGCAGGCTCTTTCCAGTGAACGCTGCCGCGCCGTTGGGGGATAGCGCTAACAGCTGGCGCGCCTCCGGGTCGGGATCACCGACGAGGCCGACCGCGATCGCCCTCCCGGGTGGGAGGCCGTCGCGCAACGCGATGAGCGTCTTGTCGTTGATCTCGAGATATGGGCCACCGAGCACAACGACCCCACCGGCGTCGGGATCCAGAAACTCGAGGTTCAGGCCGATTAGCGGTGCGTGGCTCGCGGCGGCGACGCCGTACTCGCCGGTGAGGGGATCGCGCGCGAGAACGGCATACGACGCCGAGGTCGACTGACTGGAGGGCGGGCGATCTTGTGCTGGGTCGGCAGCCGTCAAGAAAGCCGCCGGGATGAATAGGGCAATCGCTGTTCGCAGCCTCCGATGCATGGCCTGCGTCTCCTTTCTGGGCGAGGGAGCGTGGAAGGTCGCGGTGTGCTAACTGTAAGTAAAACTTAGGGTTGGGAGTCCCAACTCGTCAATCGACAAAGCCTTGCTCTCGCGGAAGCCGGTTCCTATCTTCGGGTCGACTATTCTGGCATAGCCGACCGAGCCCGAGGCTGTTGTCTCCACGGTCCTGCGCACAGGAGGCGTCGACTAAAGTGACGTACATCATCGCGCAACCCTGTATCGATGTTAAGGACACGGCCTGCGTAGAGGTTTGTCCTGTCGACTGCATTTACGAGGGGCCGGATCAGTACTACATACACCCCGAGGAGTGCATCGACTGTGGGGCCTGCGTTCCGGAATGTCCGGTGGACGCGATCTTCCCTGACGACGAAGTGCCGGAAGAGTGGCTCTCGTTCATCCCCAAGAACTACGAGTTCTTCAATCTGGAGCCGCCCGCCAGCTGAGGCGAACCCAGGTCACTGTCGATGGTCGGGGCGCCCGGTGCTGGCCGGGCGCCTGCTTATTGCTCGGCGGCCCGGCTGTAGCCGCTTTGCGGCGTGAATTCGTGCACTGGCGCGTGCGGGCCCAGGGAACATAGCACCGGCATTCTACGCTCTATGAAGCAGGCACAGACCGTCGCCGAGGCCCGGGAGATCCAGGTCAGTCTCCGTGAGCGCCTGATCTTCGAGCCTCCGCCGGGCTTCGCTCCGCGCCGGGTCGCCGGCGCGGACGTGGCGTTCGACAAGCGGCGCGACCTCGCCTTCGCCGCCGTGGTGGTTATCGACCTCGAGACCATGGAGACGGTGGAGACCGCCACGGCCGTTATGCCCACGACTTTTCCCTACGTACCGGGCTATCTCAGCTTCAGGGAGCTGCCCGTGCTGGCAGCGGCCTGGGAGTGCTTGAGCGCCCCGCCCGATCTGGCGGTGCTCGACGCCCACGGCTATGCCCACCCGCGACGTATGGGTTTGGCCTGCCACGCGGGGCTTGAGTTCGGTCTCCCTGCCATCGGCTGTGCCAAATCGATTCTCTGCGGCCAGCCGGGCCCGCTGTCCGAGGAGCGCGGCGCGAGAGCCCCGCTGGTCGATCCGCGCACGGGCGAGGAGATCGGCTTGGTGCTGCGCACCCGTACGCGCGTGCGCCCCATCTACCTGTCGGTTGGGCATCTCATCGACTTGCCTACAGCCGCAGAGATCGTCTTTCGGCTGACTCCTTCCGGCCGCTACCGCTTCCCCGAGACTACCCGCCGAGCGGACCGGCTGGCAGCCGAGCTCAAGCGGTCGCGCTAGCGACCGCGGCGATCTACGCATCATGATCGCCGTGGCCGACCGCTAGGAGCTGCCCTCGCCCCAGGGGTCCACCTTCGCGACAGCCTCCGTCCTTGCAGCGCGTGTCTTTGGGACACGCACTTGCGCATCGGAAGGACACGGTGAGTGCCTTCCCGGTACCCGCGTGGCAGCCTTAGACCCTGCTTTCATGCGGAATCCTGAGGTCTTAGGTCTGGGCACGGAGCCTGCCACTAGGGGGCGCGATGTCGCCCTGGCGCATCCGCGTCGGGGCAGGCCAACGGAAGCGGGAGAAGCCCATAGATGCTAATGCTCAGACCGAGGCGGCTGGACGATTGGGGGGTAGGGATCGTGGCAGTGGACCGTCTACCGCCGCCACCGCAACCAAGGCTCCGGGCGTTCATCTGGTGCAAGCGGGACGGCAACCACGAGCCGCTGCTGAACGGCTCGGGCCCGGCCAGGCCTGTGCCGGCATGGCTGATGGTCGGCTCGGTGAGGCTGACCCCCGACCTGGATGCGACGGGAGGCCCGGAGGGTAACGAGCGCGGCTAAGCAGCCGACCTCGACGTACGATCCTGGTGCCGCAGGCGCTTCAGTGCCGGTTGACCGGCATTTAGTCCGCTACCTGCCCGCTCAACGCTACACAGCTCGGCGTTGCCGGTACTCGTGAGGCCCGGCGGCGCCAGGGTCGTTTAGAGGGTCCCCTTCCTTCGGATCACTGCCCCACAACTCACTCCGCGACAACCGCGCTTGACGCAGCCGTGCGCCGACCCTAGCGTGGCGGTCGGCCGGCGGTCGGTCGGTTCCGCATACCTGCACAACGGAGGAAGGGATGGAAGCGCGCAGCCGCGAAGGTTGGGGTACGAGGCTTGGCTTCATCCTCGCAGCCGTGGGTTCCGCCGTCGGACTCGGTAACATGTGGCGGTTCCCTTATGTCACGGCAGATCGGGGCGGTGCCGCGTTCGTGCTCCTCTACATCCTGATGGTCTTCGTGGTTGGCGTGCCCATCATGCTGGCGGAGTTCGGCGTGGGTCGACGGACCCGTCTTAGCCCCATCGGTGCGTTGCGAGCGGTGGGCGGTTCGCGACTCGCTGGTCTCGGCTACCTCTACGTCGCGACCGGTATCTTGATTCTCGCCTACTACTCGGTCATCGCCGGCTGGACGATGCGCTACACGCTAGAGGCGCTGCTGAGTGGCTTCACCCGTAGCCCCTCCGAGTACTTCGAGCACACCGCGACCGGGACGAGCGCCGTGCTGTACCATATCGTATTCATGGCGATCACCATCTCGATCGTCGTCGGCGGTGTCAAGCGCGGCATCGAGCGCGCCTCTCTGGTGCTCATGCCCGTGCTCTTCCTGCTGATCATAGGGCTGGCGATCTGGGCGGCGTTCCTGAGCGGGTCCGATGCGGGCTACAGCTTCTACCTGCGTCCCGAGGCTTCCAAGGTTCTGTCGGCGGATACCCTGAGCGCGGCAGCGGGCCAGGCGTTCTTTAGCCTCAGCCTGGGCATGGGAGCGATGCTGACGTACGCGAGCTACCTGTCGCGGGACGAGAACCTGCCGGCGTCCGCCGCCACCATAGCGGTCTCCGACTTCGGAGTGGCCTTCCTCGCCGGGTTGGTCGTGTTTCCAGTGATCTTCGCGTTCGGTCTATCGCCGGAGATCGGTGAGAGCGCCATCGGCGCGCTGTTCATCAGCCTACCCAGGGCCTTCATCGCCATGGGTGCCGCTGGTAGGTTCGTCGGCCTCATGTTCTTCGCCGCCCTCTTCGTGGGCGCGCTCACTTCCGCGATCTCGCTGCTGGAGGTCGTCACTTCGAGCCTGATCGATAACTGGAGATTGGATCGTGCCCGCGCGGCGCTGGGCGCGGGCCTCGTGATCATGCTGATCGGCCTTCCTTGCGCCTATAGCCAGGATATCCTGGGCCTGTTCGATCAGATCGCCGGCGAGTTCTTGCTGGTCGTGGGCGCCTTCGCGCTGGCGCTCTTCGTCGGTTGGCGGATGTCAGATCCGCTCGGCGAAGTGCGGCGCGGCTTCGCTTCGGAAGGGCTGCTCAGAGGCTGGCTCTGGATCGTGAGGATCGTGGCGCCGATCATCCTTGCCGTGGTGATCTACCAGAAGGGTAGGGCGACGGTGGAGTTGCTGCGGGCGACGCTGTTCTAGGCGCGCCAGCGCATCCGGTCAGAGCATCAGCTCAAGCGAAGGTCGGCGGTAGAGTTCAATATTCTCGGGTGGACCCCAACGGGAGACCGGTGAGTGGCCCTGCTCAGTGACAGCGAAATTCAGGATCGACTGGCGAGCCTACAGGGCTGGGCTCGCGAGGGCAACGCCATCGTCAAACGGTACGAGTTCGCCAACTTTGTGGAGGCGATCGGGTTCGTCCGGCGAGTGGCTGATCGCGCCGAGGCCGCGCGCCATCATCCCGAGATAACGATCAACTACAATAAGGTGACCTTGGTGCTGTCGACGCACGGCGAGGGCGGGATCACCGAGAAGGACATCTCGGCAGCTTTGTCGTTCGACGGAGCGGTTGGGTAGAGGTCATTGGCGATCAGGTTCCATTACCACGCGGCCGCCAGGGACATCCCACGTCTGGGCATCCGCCGCGGCGATCGGCTCTGTCACGTTTACAGCGACACGTCGGTGGAGGAGCTGGTGGCCTGGGGCGAAGCCCGCGGGTGGAATCGTGCTTATCTCGATCTCCGCAACGATCTACCCCACTTCGACGCTTTCCGTACCCGTCTCCGCTTTTGCGGCCAAGGCGTCTCGCGACAGGACTTCATCCGTGACGTCCGCAAGTGGCGGACGCGGCGGCGAAGGGAGACGATCCCGTCGGCGCAGACGCCCACACGTCATGTGCTTGAGCGCTAGTAGTTGGCTAGGTCGAGTATAGCGGACTCGATGTCGCTCACCTGCGGCAGGATTGCGTCCTCGAGCTGGGGCGCGTAGCCGACGAAGGCGTCGAGAGCGGCGACTCGACGGACCGGGCCGTCCAGCCACTCGAACAGCTCGTCAGCGATGCGCGCGGCGATCTCGGCCCCGTAACCCCAGGAGATGGGGTCCTCGTAGACGACGATCACCTTGTTCGTCTGCTTCACCGATTCGGCGATGATCTCCATATCGAATGGGCTGAGCGTGCGCAGATCGATGACCTCCGCCTCGATGCTCGCCGCCTCGGAGATGGCCTTGGCCGCTCGTAGCGAGCGCTCCACCGTTGCGCCGTAGGTCACGATCGTCAGATCGGCGCCCTCGCGCACCTTCCTACCGCGTCCGAAGGGGATCATGTAGTTGGGGCCGGGATAGCGTCCCTTGTTATAGGTCTGCCGGTAGAGATGCTTATGCTCGAGGAACAGGACGGGATCGTCGCAACGTATGGCCGTGCGGAGGAGACCGTTAGCATCCTCGCCCGTCGCTGGACATACCACACGCATGCCCGGAGTGTGAGTGAAGATGCTTGCGCCGGTCTGGGAGTGATAGATCGCGCCACCCTTCAAGTAGCCGCCGTAAGTCACGCGCACCACCAACGGGCATTTGAACGCGTTGTTGGAGCGCCAGCGGACGAGCGGCACCTCATTGCGTAGCTGCATCATCGCCGTCCAGATGTAGTCGAAGAACTGTATCTCGACTACGGGCTTGATACCACGCTGCGCCAGGCCGACGGCCCTACCCACAATATTGGCCTCGGCCAGCGGTGAGTTGTAAACGCGCTCGGTACCAAAACGTTTCTGTAGCTCCCAGGTCACCTTGAAGACGCCGCCCTTGCCCTTGACCTCCGCCAGCGCCCCCTCGCGGCTGGCGTCCGCCACGTCCTGGCCGAAGACGACAATGGCGCGATTGCGCTCCATCTCGTCCCTGAGGCAGGCGTTGAGCAGGTCGACCATCGTCGTGGGATCGCCTTCTCCGTACTCCGGCTCACTGGCGAACTCGTCGGACATCGGATCGACGTCGGCGGAGTAGACGTACAGGGTGGCTGACTCCGGTGCCGGTTGCGGAACTTCCAGAGCTCGCTTCACCGCCTGATCGATCTCCGCATCGACATCCCGGCGCAGCTGCTCGACTCGCTCCTGGGTGAGGATGCCCTCGTCGATGAGGAACTTGGCGAAGCGAATGACCGGGTCGCGGCTAGTCTCCTCGTCGCGCTCTGCCTGCGGCCGGTAGAGGCGCTCGTCATCCGACATCGAGTGCGAGTAGGGACGGATGACGTGTGCGTGGACCAGTGCTGGCCCGTTGTGCTCGCGGCAGTAGGTGACCGCTCGAGTCATCACCTGGTAGCTGGCGATGGGGTCGCAGCCGTCGGTCTCCTGGATGTGGAAGCCGGGTACACCGCTCACGCATTTCGATATGCTTCCGCCTGCCGTTTGTACCTCGACAGGTACGGAGATGGCATACTCGTTGTCCTCGACCAGGAACAGAACCGGTAGCTTGAGGTTGGCTGCTGTGTTGATCGCCTCCCAGAACTCACCCTGGCTGGTCGTCCCGTCGCCAGACGTGACGAGCACCACCTCATCCGATTTGAACAGGTCGCTTCGATCTCTCAGCTGCTGGATCAGCTGGAAACGGTAGCCGGCCTCGGCACAGCCCACGGCATTCAGGAATTGTGTGCCTGTCGGGCTGGACGAGGTGACGATGTTCAGCTCCTTCTTGCCCCAGTGGCTCGGCATCTGACGGCCGCCCGACGCGGGATCCGCCTGGGCCCCGAAGGCCTGGAGGAACATCTCATACGGCGTGACCCCCAGCTGCAAACAGAGCGCTCGGTCACGGTAATAGGTATAGAACCAGTCGTAGCCCGGCTTGAGGGCGAGGCCTGCAGCGACGCCGATGGCTTCGTGCCCTGCACCGCTGATCTGGAAGAAGATGCGATTCTGGCGTTTGAGCTGGATCTCTTTGTCGTCTATGCGACGGGACAGGTAGATGATGCGGTAGATGTTTACGAGCTGTTCGGCACCCAGCCCGTGGTAGCGGTCTTCCGTTCTTCCGTTGTACGGTGAATGCGTTGCCATCTAGCTGCCAAGAGGTTTCCGGATTGTTACTGCTCGGCCTGGCCGGGGGCTCGAGCGCCCCACAAAGCCGACAAGATAGATGGACTGTCCGCGCCACCGCCACCCGTGCTATCTCGTGGTTCGGCCGGCCGAGCTGCCGCTGCCCGTTGGGATCACGGCGTGTGAGGGCAGCGATGCGGTCCCTGGCGTGATCGAAATGGTTCTTGTATACTACTTTCCCTCTCCACAACGCCGTCAAAGTGAATTGATTCCCTGGCCAGTGGGGCGCGGGCGCGCGCGACCTATTGCGTAAGTGTCGGTCGGCGCGTAGCTTCGGAGGCCCAACCGCAACAGTTTGAGCCGGCGCGACCCAGCTTATGGACGCTCCCGTCTGCAACAATTGCTCGACCCCGCTTCCGGTGGGCAGCAAGTACTGCAGCGAGTGCGGTACGCCCGTTCCCGGGCAGGTTGCGCCACGCTGGGCCGACGGCTATCCGACCGATCTACGCCAGGCGCTGCAGATGGCGACCGCCGGCGAGTACGAGATCCATCACGAGCTGGGCCGGGGCGGTATGGGGTCGGTCTTCCTCGCCCGTGAGATCGGCCTTGATCGGCTGGTCGCCATCAAAGTGTTGCCGCCCAGCTTGATGTTCGACGAGGGCTTGATCGAGCGCTTCAAGCGCGAAGCGCGCATGGTCGCGAAGCTGCACCATCCCAACATCATCCCCGTCTATCGGGTCCACCACAGCCACAACCTCGCCTTCTACACGATGCATTTCGTCCCGGGCCGCTCGCTCAGCGAGATCATGGGGCGGAACCGGGTGCCGTCGCTGCAAGAGGTGGAGCGGACCATGCTGGAAGCGGCGGCGGGTCTCGGATACGCGCACAAGCGCGGGGTGATTCACCGGGACGTCAAGCCGGCCAACGTCCTGATTGATGCGGAAGGCCACGTACACCTGACCGACTTCGGCATCGCGAAGGCGCTGGTGGGGAGCACGCAGCTGACCGAAACAGGAGCGGTGATCGGCACTCCGCAATACATGGCGCCGGAGCAGTGCGAGGGGCGGCTGGTAGATGGACGCGCCGATCAGTACTCGCTGGCGGCAGTCGGCTACCAGCTACTCACGGGGCAGCCGCCGTTCCAGTCCGAGTCGATGAAGGAGCTGCTCTACCATCATCTGTTCACGCCGCCGCGGCCCATCAATGCCCTGCGGGCCGACACGCCGTTGGGATTGCGAGATGCCATCCACAAGGCGTTGTCAAAGGATCCCGTGGACCGCTTCGACACGATGGAAGACTTGGCGATGGCGATCGAGGGCAAGGGCCCACCGATCTTCGTGAGGTGGATCGACAAGGCGCAGGAGCGTCGACGAACGCCACCGGGTGGCAAGCTGTATCGCCGGGCGACCGATCCGCCGACGACGGAGCGCCTGTTGCAGTCGCCCTGGGTGTCGGAGGGCAACCGGGAGGTGCTCGCCGGTTCGCGGATCTCTGTCCACCGGCGCGCCATGGGAGCCCTGGCTGCGACCGTGCTCATCATAGGCGCTGTGGCAGTGCTCGCCCTGTCGCGGGGCGCGGGGCTGGCCGGATCGCTGGGGAGAGACACGAGCGCTGCCGACGCTAGCGAAGATGCGGTGTCGCAGGCGGGCCTGGAGCCGGGAACTCCCGGGGCACCACTGGCCGGTCGCGAGGAGCCGGGCACGCCGCCGGCGGAGTCGGAGGGGGCCGTGCCGGCACCGGCTATGGGCCGCCTCTCGATAGCAGGAGACCTGCCGCCGGGTGCCGGGCTGGTAGTCGACGGTGAAGCCCTGGATGTGTCGCTTGACGGCGGCGCGACTATCGAGTTGCCCGCTGGGTCCCACAGCGTAGTCATATCAGCTGCAGGGTTCAGCCCCTTCAGTCGCGACATCTACGTCGAGGCGGGGGCTGAGACCGGGTTGCAGGCGTCCCTGGAGCGGCTGCCGGCCACCAGGCCTGCGGCTCAGCCCGTTGCCCGCCGAGACACGCGGCCGCCGTTGCCAGCCGACTTGCTGGACGAATTGCAGGCGATCATGGATGAGGGCAGAGTGCTGCATACGATCGGCCGCTATCTGGAGGCGGGCGACGCGTTCAAAGAGGTCCGGGATCGCGCCGAGCAGGCGATCAGACAGTACCGGGACGCCGAGGCGCTGAGGACGTTGGTGGACAAGGCAGCCGAGGACCTAGGGAAGGCGCGCGAGGCCTGTCGGATAGAGAAGCAGCCTGTCTGTCCCTAAATTTCATCGCTGGCAAGATTCATCTGCCCGTCAATAGCAACGTAGAATCAGGTGTTGAATCGGTAACCCGTCGACCGAAATGACGAATCGGTACGTTTGGCTTGTAGCAGTCGCCTGTCTCGCTTCCCTGGCCCCTGGCGCGACACGCGTGCACGCACAGGAGCGACTCCCGTACTCGCTCGATCAGCTTGAGCAGATGATCCAGTCCGGGGTCTTTGCGGACGGACGCATCCTGATGCTGGTGCGCGAGAGCTGCATCGGCTTTCGCATGGATGAGGAAGCAACGCAACGACTGAGCGAGGCTGGCGCGTCGCAAGGTCTGATCGCGAGCCTGCGCCGCGTGTGCGTCAACCTGCCGCGCGTGGTCACGACGGTCGTGGTGAGCCCTGAGGATCTCGAGGTCCCGGTGGGCGCCAGTCGGATCTTGCGGGCCCAGGCCTTGGCCCCCGACAGCGTTCAGATCCCGGGCGTTCTTTTTGAGTGGAGCTCGGAGGACACCGTCGTAGCCGAAGTGTCCATGGGCGGTGTGGTTCTCGGCAAGGCGCCAGGCGCGACGCGAGTCGTGGCAGGCACGGAGGAGGGGCCGGCGGGCGCGGCGCTGGTTCGTGTGGTCGCGGCGCCGGTGGCTGAAGTGGGCCGTGCGGAGCTTGACACGGTCGCGGAGCCGCCCGCCGCCGCTGGCAAGAGCATTGCCACAGCCGCGGCCCTCGGGGTATTGGTGCCGGGCGGCGGTGAGTTCTACGCCGGGAAGACGGCGAAGGGCGCCGTCGTCATGCTGGGCGCCGCTGCAAGCCTCGCGGCCGGCTATCTGATCAGCAGCGAGGAGGTGCTCGACGTCAGCTATACGGCCAGTGGTGTGGAGTCCTGCGATCCGGCGTCGGGGTCGTGCACGTACCCGGTCAGCAGGGATGAGGAGGTGGAGGAGACGCGGCAGATCGTGATCGGTGCCGCCGCGGCCGGCGCCTTCTGGCTCTACGGTCTCATCGACGGTATCCGCAACGCCCGAGCCTACGAGTCGGCCCCCTCGGAAGATGCAGAGGACGACATGAGTCAGGCCCCGTCGCTCGAGCTCATGCCCCCCGACGGCGTGCGCTTCACAGCGCGGGGCGAAGTCGAACTCACCTTCATCCGGATCCGGTCGTGAAGTACAGGGTTTGGATCACCGGTCTTGTAGGTGCAGCTCTGCTGGTGTTGGGCTGCGAGGAGATCACCACGCGCGATACGCCGAGCTCGTTGGTGGTGGAGCTCTACGTGGAGGGATCCGCGTTCCTTGCCGGCGGCGACACGCTGGTCGGCGACACGGTGCAGTTCAGGGCGCGTGTTACTGAGGATGGGCAGACGATCACCATCGGCGGCGAGAGTTACACCTCCAGCAGCCCGAGTGTGGTTGAGATCCTGAACGCGAGTACGGGTGAGGCGACGTTCAAGGGCGTCGGCGAGTCGATGGTCGAGGTGACGATCACGGAGCCGCAGCTCGGTGGTCAGGCCGGCGACCTGCAGGCGCGGATGAACGTGCGGGTCATCCAGTACACCGTTGAGTTGGGCCTGACCTCGACGATCTCGGACGCTTCGATAGACCCTGCCGACGGCCTGGTCGGCGATACGGTGCGGGTGGTTGCGACGGTCAGAAAGGACGGTGTGGAGGTTACCAGCTCGGGCGTCGCCATCGAGTCGTCCGATAACCCGAGCGTCGTGGATCCGGGAGCCGCGGGGGCGGATGTGGCCGCGTTTGCGGACTCGGGCACGGCACGGCTGACGGTCACGATCGATCAGCCTCCCATTCCAGGCAACGAGCGGTTGCGGGCCACCCTGGATGTGACCGTCAAGGACTTTAGCGTCGAGTTCAATCTCGTGTCGCTGCTCCCCGGCCCGGACCGCCTGGCGGCGGGGGATACGCTGCTCACCGACTCGGTAGTCTTCCGGGCAACGGTAGTCAAGGGTGGCGAAACGGTCAAAGACACCACGAGCGCCGGCACGAACTGGACCTCGACGGGCTCCGGTGTGGTGCGGATGCGTAGCGATACGGTCGGTATCTTCGATGCCACGGGGATCGACACGGTCTCCCTTGAGTTCACCGATCTCGAGCTACCTGGTGGGCCGTTCAAGCTGCCGATTCGGGTGTCGACCTACACGACGCAGACGAACCTCGAGTCGTCCTTGACTGGCCCCGGGGCGCTGGCCGACACGCTGGTCACGGACTCGGTGAAGGTGAACGTCACGGTCACCAAGACCAAGGACGGGAGCCAGATGGCCGGGACCGTCGCGTCCATCGCCTCATCGGACTCATCGGTCGTCAGCCCGATCGCCAACGTGATCGCCCCGGACGTGGCGGTCTTCGCCGACACAGGGAGCGCGCGGTTGGTCGTAACGCTCGCCAGTCCCACGCTGCCGCGGGTGGCGCTGCGCGACAGCGTCGATCTCTTCGTCAGCACCTACTACGTGACCGCCGACCCCCTGGACGCGGCGCCGATTATGGGGGATACGATCCAGTACTACGCCACCGCGTGGGACTCGCGGCCACAACCGGATACGGTGCTGACGAACGCCGAGCTAAGCTTCGCGTCGTCCGATGCGACGGTGGTCCCGGTGTTTGTTGCGGCGCTGGGCCGCGCGTTCGCCCGCGACACGGGATGGGCCGTGCTGACGGTGACGCTCGTCAGTCCCACTCTGCCGAGGGGGACGGTCGATGCCGCGTTTGACACGACGTGGGTCACGGAAGAGCGATTCTACGGAACTGTATCGCCGACGAGTGGTGACTTCCAGGATACCGTTGTTGTCGCGGCCAGTGTGGTGCACAGCTTCACGGACAGCACGCTGATCAGGTTCTCGAACGGGACCGCTGGCTACGTCGATTCGCTCCATCCATCAGGAGATACTCTGTGGTTCATTGTTGGCGCGGGTACGCCGACGAATCCGGATACGCTGACGTTCATCAACCTGAAGGATGACGAGGGCGGCCCACGGGATACGGTCTTGAGTCGGTTCACTTTCACCGGTGGGGGCACGGTGGATGACCCGTTCGAGCCGAACGATGCGTTCCCCCTCGACTCCTTGCTCCACAGGATCGATGCGTTGCCTTTCGAGGCTTTCCTCAGCATCGATCCGAGCAAGACGTCACCGCCGGACACCAACTTCTTCTACATCAGGGTCACGGACGCTGCCGGGATCACGGTCGACGTAAGAGCGGAAACCCAGCAGGACGCCAATATCGACTTCTTCATCTGTAATGCCACGGGCGGAGGCATCAATGATCCTCCGGCGGGTCACGATGATCCCCCGGGTTGTGCGCGGCCGCGTGAGGACAACGAGCAGGGTACGGACGTCCGAGTAGAAGAGGAGCTAGCGGTAACCCTCGGCGGCCCGAACCGGCACGTGTTTGCCTTCTACTGCTCCGGCGCAGGCCCATGTCCGACCGTGCCGACGACTTACAAAGTGACGATAGTTCAACAGTAAGGAGACCAAGCTAGGTGGCTGCAAAAGGCAAGCTGATCGTATGTCCCGCCTGTGGAGAGGTTAATGCGTCGGAGAACGTCTCGTGCAGGGTATGCCTGGCGGACCTCACGGGGGACAAGAAGGCGGCGTCCGCCGCCGTCAGTCAGCTTGCCCACCTGTCGCAACTCGTCAGGCGGGTCGAGACCACGAACCGCCGACTGAATTTCCTGATCTTCAGCATCTGGCTGATCTTCGCACTCTTCGTCGGCTGGACAGTGGTCGCGGGCATCTTGGGCGTCGGCGGGCCTTCCTCCCTCTTTCGCTGGCCTTTCTAACAGGAGAGTCACAGGGGGCGAATGCAACGAGCCCGCCGGAGAGCTCGGCGTTACGTACGTCGATGTGCTCTCGTCGGGGCATATCGCACGGAGCCTGTGTGGACGGCGCGATTGAGCTTGTCCTACAGGTCAAGTAGATTTGAGCCCTTGGATGTTCCGGGGCGGTAGCTCAGTTGGGAGAGCGCCTGCCTTGCACGCAGGAGGTCGTGGGTTCGAATCCCATCCGCTCCACTCCCCCAAGTCCTTGCGCTATTGAGCCTTCCGCCTAGTGGCTACCCGCTTGCTTGGGGCGTTTGGAGTAGAATTGGAGTAGAATTCAGCTTCGGGGCGTCGAGTACCACCGACGCAAACGTCTCTGCGTCCGACTGCTGATAGCAGCGAACCAGCGTCTGCGGCTCGCGCCACCCTCCGGCCTCCGCGACGTCCTTCAGGGGCATGTGCTTCCTCTCTGTCGCCCACTTCCGACGCCACGCATGCCAGAGCCCGCCCTCCGGCGTCCCCAGTTCTGCACGCTTGTAAGCCTTCCGCAGTCGCCTGTCCATCGTCGAGCGGTCGACCGACTGCTCTGGCTTCGCCTCTGACGGAAAGAGCCACTCCGAGTCCTCGGGCAACTGCTTCAGATGCGCCCGGAGCACCCTCCGTGAATACTCCGCGAGCGGCACCCACGCCTCGCGTCCGATCTTGTCGAACGCCGCGTCGAACCTTAGCCAGCCATACGGCAGCCGGTCCAAGTCCGCGTCCTCGCGCCTCAGATTCAGGATTGAGGAGAGACGCCTTCCCGTCGATTCCGCGAGCGTCAGCGCGAGCGGAAGTCTCCAGTCTACCTCCCCGGCGACCTCCATGAGCTTCACGTACCTGTCGTACGTCTCGACGGGGCGCCTAGGGTTCTTCTCCGCAGGGAGACGAACCCCATGCAACGGATTGCGGTCGAGCAAAGGTTCGCCTCTGCCGTTCCGTTCCCTCGTCGCCCAATTGAGCGCAGCTCTCAGCGTCGTGAGATCCGCAGCGACCGCTCTCGCACC
>JBDHKG010000014.1:0-50245 GCA_039586495.1 Gemmatimonadota bacterium
TACGAGAGCTATGTCACGATCCTGGAGGAGCAGAAAGCGGGTCCAGCCTAAGGCGTACGCCCTTCAGGTCGGAGCCTGAGGAGCACGGGGATCGCGCGCAGCTTTTCCTCATCGAGTTCTTCCCAGAGTATACCGGGCGGTCTCTCAAAGGCCCGTGCGGTGGCTATGATCTCGTCGGGCGTGACGATGAAGTCGAGAGGCACGTCGTGCCGCGTCATCGGTATCTCTCGCTCCGGGAGGATCTGGAGCGGGTGTACGGTGGTGACGACGACGGTATGCTCGCCGATGAGGCCGGCCTGACGAGCGAGCGCGAATTCGAGGTCGGAGTAGCCGCCGCCCTTGCCCAGGCGCGCGCCATCGCGGGAGACGGCGACGGAGCCGGCGAGCACGATGTCGATCGCCGGCATCTCTTCGATCGCGACCGGGCGGCCGTAATGTGCGGCGCCTTTGATGCTCGCCGCGCGTTGGGGAGGCACACGCAGGCGACTCGGCTCCAGCGCGATGAAGGGGAGCGACTCGCGGAGGCGCGGGACGGCCATGTAGACGGTGAGACCGGCGGCTAGGGCGTTCTTGCGTGCCTGTAGCTGCGGTGAGTCGGGGTTAGACTTGATGTTCCTGGCGTTGCGCCAGGCATCGAGCCGGGTTAGGCGGTCGGCGGCAGCCTCGGCGCCGACGAAGTTGGGGATGCGGCCTTCCGCGCCTGGGAAACGTGCAACGCTCTCTTCCTGGAGACGGCGCCAGATCGTCTTGCGCAGTCGTTGTTTGCGCTCTCGGACGTCCATTGTTGTGAGTCTGGCTGGTTTAGTGTTTGTTAGGCTAGGAGAAAAGGAAGGCGGAGACTTGAGCGAGGGCAAGCGGTGAGCCCGGAGTCGTTGATCGAGAGGATAGCGGACGAGCTGGCGCGACGGGAGGCACGGCGTGCGGAGCCGGGCACGTACGACGTGGAGGCAGCGGTAACGCTGATGCTGCGGCCGGCGGCTGCGGGGCTCGAGTTCCTGGCGATCAAGCGGACCGAGCAGGAGCGGGATCCCTGGTCCGGGCACATGGCGCTTCCGGGCGGTCGCAGAGACGACGATGACGCGAGTCTCTGGGCGACGGCGGTGCGGGAGACGCGTGAGGAAGTCGGCGTGCATCTCGAGAAGGTCGGGCGGCTCGTGGGTCAGCTTGACGACGTCGCGCCGCGAACGTGGCGGATCCCGGCCATCGCGATCACCCCGTTCGTGGTCGCGGTGCAGCCTGGTGTCGTGGCACGCACAAGCTCGGAGGTGGAGTACGCGGTCTGGGTTCCGCTCGAGGTTGTCGTGGATGAGGCGCTCCGGGGTACGCTGCAGCTGGACGTGCTTCCTGACCGTGAGTTTCCCACCATCGAGTATGGCGGCCACGTGATCTGGGGGCTGACGCTCCGCATCCTGGGGCAGCTGGAGGAAGTGCTGAATCGGATCGGCTATAGTGGGAGCGGACCGGCATGAAGGGGGCGCTGGTCGTGGGCTGCGGCTACACGGGGAAGCGCCTGGCTGCGCGTCTCCTACTGATGGGCTTCCGCGTGGTGGGGACGACGCGGAGTGAGGGGCGAGCGAGTGAGCTCGAGGCGGCGGGAATCGAGCCTCTGATCGGCGAGCTGAACGATCGGGAGACGCTGCGGCGCATCGAAAGGTTGGACCTGGCGCTCGTCGCCTACTTCGTGCCGCCGCAGGGCGAGGACGACCCACTGCCGCAAGTGCTCGCCGCTGCGGCCGGGGCGCCCCTCGAGGCCTTCCTGTATGCGAGCAGCACATCCGTGTACGGCGATCGTGGTGGCGACTGGGTGGACGAGACGACGATGGTGAAGCCGGAGGGCCGGGAAGCGGAGTCACGGCACGCTGCGGAGCGGCTCATCGTCGAGGCCGCGCGGAGCGATCAGACCCCCACGCGCGTCTGCCGCATCACCGGCATCTACGGCCCGGGCCGCACGCTCAGGCATGCGCTCGAGAGTGGCGACTACGTCTTAATAAGGGACCATGACACCTGGGTGAACCGCATTCACGTGGACGACCTGGTGAGCGGGCTGATCGCCGCGTGGCTGCGGGGCGGCGACGGCCGGGTGTACAACCTCGTGGACGACGAGCGGCACCGGGCGTCGGAGTTCGCGAATCGGGCGGCGGATTTGCACGGGCTCCCCAGGCCGGAGTGGATCGAGCTGTCGGAAGCGTTGGAGCGGTTCGGCGAAGCGCGGCTGCGGCGCAAGCTATCCAACAAGCGAGTGCGCAGCCTGCTGCTGAAGGAGGATCTCGGGCTCGACTTGAAGTATCCGAGCTACCGGGTTGGCCTGCCTGCGGCGGTCGAGGAAGAAAGAGGTTAGGCGTGTTGCTTACGCGTCGCCTACCATTGCCCTGTAGGGCGTCCATCCGGACACGACCGTGTCGTCGAACAGCGCATCAGCGATGTGCTGTCCGAGTGTGCGGTAGCTCTCCCACTGGGCCTCGTCGAAGAACTGGTCGGTGGTGGGCTCGTGGGGGAACTCGGCGTGCTCGCTGTGATAATGGAGGACGTCGGCCGGCTCAGCGCCCACTATGGTCGGCTTGATATAGAGCAACTTGCCTTTCGTCTGGTCGGCATACGTGATCTCGGCGAGGGCGGCGTAGGCGAGAGAGAAACGTTCGATGCCGACCTCGGCGAGGGTGATGCGGCGCTGGCGGGTAACCGGGTCCTCCACGGGCTCATCGTCCCAGCGGCCGCGGCGCAGATGAGCGAGCGGGCCGAACCAGCGTCGCAGCCCGTCGTCGGTGATCGTGTTCTTCAGTGCCTGGTCGGACAAGAACTCGATGCGGGCGCCGAAATCGCTGCGTGCCTTGCGCACAAGGTTGGCGAGCCCGTCGAAGGTGTACGAACGGTCCTGCTCGTTGTCGCAGATGATGATCAACGGCAGCCTGCGGCGGATGAGCTCGTAGCCGCCCAGGTTCTCGTAGTGGCCGCCGTCGGAGAGGTACCAGTGCCGGTGGGCGACGCCGTGGAAGCGTGCCAGCCACTCGTCCAGCAGGGCGAGCTGTCCGGGGAAGAGTGCCCTGATGGCGGACCACAGGGGCTGCAAGCGTGAGGGTCTGGCGACGGCGGAGCGGCGCGCGGGATCGATCCCGCTGCTCCACCAGTAGCCGAGGCGGATGTTGAAGAGTCCGGCGAGCAGGCTGAGGCCGAGGCTGGTGCGATAGCCGAGTCCGGTGCTGAAGGCGGCGCCGGAGATGGCGACCCAGTGGCCGAGATCGAGCACGTCCGGCTTGCAGCGGCCCGGGAATACGCGGAACCTTCGGTCATCGGGCTCTTCCGGCGCGACTTCCAACAGAGGCACACGCCGCTTCAAGGCGTCCCACCAGCCGGGCACCGGCCCTTCGGCGGTCCAGAGGGCGTGGTGCCTGGCGCCGACGCTCAAGCCGCCGGGTCCGATCGCCATCCCCATCCCTTTCCGGTCCTTGTGCTGGACACGCGTGCGGCTGCCGACGGTCTGGTTCACGGTGACGTTGATGAGATGGATGGGCCCCCCCGTCCATTCGGGGTGGTACTCGGCGAGTGCGATGCCGTCATCCTTGTGCACCTTCGTCACAGGCGGGCTCGGGTCGTCCCTACCGACACGGGCGGGGTTCGAGGCGCCCAGGTAGGCGCGGCGCAGGCGCGCCTCGTACAGCGGGTGCAGCGTCGAGCGGTTAACGAACGACCAGACGTGCCCCATGAAGAACGAGAGCAGACCGAAGAATACGGCCACAGCGCCGGCGATGATGAGCCAGTTCTCGGGTAAGGTGTTCCCCTCCGGGTGGTAGGGCTGCTCGCCGTACCAGGCGACGGCGTGCGTGACGGCTGAGAGGGCCACGAGCAGTGCCGCCAGGATGACGAAGGCAGCGATGTGGCTGAAGAGGGCGAGGGACAGTCCTGGCCGCCTCTCCAGCTCGGTCCTCAGGGTGAAGATCACCGCCAGCTTGCGGCCGATGGCCACCACCGCGAGCAGCGCGCTGTAGGCCGCGGTAAGAACCGCCCAGAGGTCGAAGATCGCTGCATAGGTCGATAGGCCCAGCGTATCAACGAAAGCCACGAGCAGGATCACGAGGAACACCGCCAGGCTGATCCCGAGGAGGATGGAGAAGCGATTCCTCACGGAAGCGATCCAGTCGTCTCGCTCCGCCTTTCCGAGTGAACCGAAGATCCGGATCAGGACGTAGAAAGCGATCATGGTCGCAGCGACGAGGCCGAGGGCTTGGATCGCCAGCGACCCCGTCGGCGAGAAGCCCTCCGGCCACAGCCGCGGCAGAGTGAAGGCGGCGACAGCGATCAGGACCGGCGAGATCCAGCGCAGCAGCCAGGCGGTCAATCGATCCAGGGTGCGCTCGCGCTCCAGCTCGGGCGTCATCCAGTAGCCCCAGGCAAGGGGGAGCGCTGCGAGCACCAGGATCGCTGCCGCCGGAATGACGAAGGGGCTCAGGTGCAGGTGATGCCCCCAGGACTCGGGAAGGCGAAGGAAGTTGGGCGTTTCGGGCCAAAGGGTGTAGCGCAGAATGGTCAGGAGCAGGAGGAGGAAGAGCGCGAACACACCGATCAAGACGTGTACGGATAACCAGTTGCGCAGCACGATCGCCGCGCCCGTGAGCAGATCGCCGGAGCCAGCGGGCGCCAGGTAGCGGCCGTTGTCGCGTAGGAACCTGAGCGGTCGCGACCGGGCGTGTCCGAGGATCTGTTCCGCGTCGAAGATGGAAACGAGACCGCGAGTCGAGTATGGCGCGTCTCCGGCTGTTTCCCCGAGCAGTCTCTTGCGATCGCGATAGAGTAGCGCTCCGAAGAAGCTGCCAAAGTAGCCGCCGCCGGAGACCGTGGACAGATAGCTCACGTAGCGCAGGAGCTTGCGCTTGGCGAGGGCCTGGAAGACGCCGAGCGAGAAGGTGGCGCTGCGGATGCCCCCTCCGGAGAGGGCGATTCCGACGCGGAAGCCGCGATTCTGCAGGGCCTCGTGGTCCGTGTCGGGGAGCGCTGCGAGGTCGAGGGCGCTGAAGACGTGTTCGCGCTCCTTGTCGATCAAGTCGTCGGGGTAGGCCTCCAGCTGGGAAGCGCAGTCGAGCGTAGCCATAGGCTCCGTCCTACAATGAAGTGGAGGGCTGTGCGGGGACGCCGGCCGGTGGGGTGAGTGCGACCGGCGGTCCCGTGTATGCAGTTGTGCTAGTGACCCTGATCGTCGACCCAGTCGGCGATGAAGATGTTCGTGTCGCCCGGCTTCGCGTTGTAGCGGTTCGAGGCCCAGACGAGCTTTCTGCCGTCCGAGTTGAACATCGGGAAGCCGTCGAACTCATCGTGATAGGTGATGCGCTCTAGACCCGAGCCGTCCATATTGATGGCGTAGAGATCGAAGTTGCGGCTGCCGGGATCGTGCATGTTCGACGCGAAGATGACTCGGTCCCCGCTGGGGAAGAAATAGGGCGCGAAGTTGGCGGTAGCGTTGTCTGTGAGCTGCCGCTTGTTCGACCCGTCGGCGTCCATGACGAAGATGTCCAGTTTGCTGGGCCGGGGATGGTAGGCCCGGTAGACGATCTTCGTGCCGTCGTAGGAGAAGAAGGGGCCGCCGTCGTAGCCCAGCTCGTCGGTCAGTTGGCTCACGTCCGTGCCGTCGGCGTTCATCGTATAGATGTCGAGGTCGCCGTTCCGCAGCGAGGTGAAGACGATCTTCCGGCCATCGCGTGAGATCGTGGCCTCGGCATCGTAGCCCCAGGTGTCGGTGAGCTGGGTGAGGTTCCCGCCATCGCGGTCGGCGACGAAGATCTCGTACTCCGGATAGAGCGCCCACACGTAGCCCATGGAGTAGTCGGGCGGCGGTGGGCAGCTCTCGTTGTATGCGTGCGTTGACGAGTACAGGATCCTGTCGCCTGCGGGGAAGAAATACGAGCAGGTCGTGCGGCCCTTCCCGGTGCTCACGAGTTGTAGTTCACCGCCGGTGACAGGCAGCGTGAAGATCTGGTCGCAGCCGTACTCGCCGTGTGTGGACTGGAGGATGAGGTAGCGGTCATCGGCCGAGAAATAGGCTTCGGCGTTCTGGCCTCCGAACGTCAGCTGCTTCACGTTGCGTAGGTGGACCTCTTGAGGCTCCGTGAGACTCGCCTGCGCCTCGGTGGCGGGGCTCTCCTCAGACCTGGAGCCCTCCTGAGCCGTGCAGCCGAGGACCAGGCTGACGAACGCCAGTGGTAATAGGGTCGTACGTGTCAGGATAACACCTCCTTGATTGCCTGTTCGATCTGGGGGACGAGACCCTCCCAGTCAGCGGATTCGGACTTGGTCACCGTGACGAAATCCTCTGCGATGAGAAGAGATTCGACCCCCTCGACCGAGAAGAGCCTGCTGGCGAGCGGGTCGTCCTTGGCGGTCTCGGGGTCGAAATAGGACGCACTGGACCCGCCCTCCATTAGGTTGCGGTCCACGGTGAACTTGGCGGCGTTGGGGTTGGGCGTGCCCTCAACCGTGATGTTCGGGTCCGGCATGGCCTCTCCTCGTCGATGCGGAGGACGTGGGAAACGGGGAAAAACTAACCGGTCAGGCCGCGAGGAGACAGTCCTCGAGCGTGCGCAAACTGAAGTCGAGCTGCTCCTTGCTGATGGTGAGGGGCGGGGTGAGGGTGAGCACGTTGGCCGCGGGGCCGTCCGCCAGCAGGATGAGACCGCGGCGCAGGGCCTCAACAACGACCTGGTGGGCGCGCCCGGAGTCCGGCTGGCGGGAGTCAGGGTCGCGGATCAGCTCGATTCCTTCCAGCAGCCCGCGGCCGCGGGCGTCGCCGATGCCGGGGACGCGGCCCTGGAGCGCGTGCAACCACTGGAGAAGCTCTTCGCCCAGGTCTGCGGAACGGGCGACCAGGCCGCGCTCCTGGATCTCGTCCAGGTGGGCGAGTGCGGCGGCGCAGGCGAGGGGGTGGCCGAGGAACGTGCTGGTGTGAATGGCGGCACCTTCGCTGGGCGGCCAGGCGGCCATGATCTCGGGGCGGCCAATGCAAGCGGAGAAGGGGAGAGAACCGCTCAGGGCCTTTCCGAGGCAGAGGAGATCCGGAACCACAGCCTCGTGGTCGCAGGCGAACCAGCGGCCGGTCCTGCCGAGGCCGGTGTAGATCTCGTCCACGATGAGGATCAGGCCGCGGCGATCGCACTCCTGGCGCAGGCCGGGCAGAAAGCCTGCCGGCGGGATCACCACGCCGCCGCGCCCGAGGATGGGCTCGATGATGACGGCACCGATGTGGTCCTGGCCGGCGTCGAGCCGCTCAGCGACGAGCTCGAGTGCGGCGCCGGCGAGGTCGCTGTGCCCGGCCAGCTCGGCGGGCGGGCGGTAGGGGTCGGGGAAAGGCGCGCGCACGACCGGTATGCCGAGCTGGTCCTCGAAAGGTCCGCGAAAGGCTTCGCCGTCGGTGACGGCCAGCGCGCCGTAGGTCAGCCCGTGATAGGCGCCGGTGAAGCAAAGCACGCCAGGCGCTCCGCTGGCGAGCCGGGCGGTCTTGAGCGCGGCCTCGATCGCCTCGGCCCCGGAGCTGGCCAGGATCGACTGGGTCAGGCCAGCGGGCGCGATCTGGGCGAGCCGTTCGAGCAGGCTGACCTTGATCTCGGGAGGATGGACGTCGCCGAGCCCGTGAGGTAGTCGTTCGAGCTGATTGCGGATTGCTTCGGCGATCTGTGGGTTGGCGTGGCCGGCGCCAGCGACGCCGAAGCCGGCGGTGAGGTCGATGTAGATGTTGCCGTCGACATCGAGGACGTTAGCGCCGCGGGCCTCGCGCCAGAAGATGGGGAAGTCGTCGGCGACGTAGGTGACGTTGGGCGACTCGTAGCGGCGCAGGGCGGCAGCGAGCCGGCGCGACTCGGGGCCCGGCGGCGTGACGGAGATGCGGGGGAGCAAGTCGCCCGCGGGCAGTCTCTTCATGGCGTCAAGCGAGCGTCGCGGGGCTATACCTTGCTGTAGGGCGTCGATGCCGTCTCTGTGCCATCCTCGTGGGGCTCGATCTTGAAGTCGCCGAAGATGTCCAGCGCCTCACGCTGCAGCACGCGCAGCACGGCAATGGCGAGCTTGCGGATCTCGGCATCGGCGGCGGCCGAGGCGCGCACCTCGATGAAGTGGCGCCAGGCGCGGGCGTTGGCGGTGACGACGATCTTGGTCTCGGCGGAGTTGGGGAGGACGGCGCGCGCGGCCTGGCGGGCGCGCTTCCTGCGCAGTGTCGCGTTCGGCTCATCGGCGACCTGCTCCGTCACCTGCTCGAGCAGCTTGCGGTAGTACTGAAGCGAGTTCTCGCAGGCCTCTTTCCAGATGTCGAAGGCGGGGGTGCCCTCGGCGACCTCGGGCGGGAGCACGAAGGCGATGTTCGACTCGTCCACGAAACGCTGGGATAGCTGGGAGTAGCCGAAGCCTGCCCGGTGGCGGACCAGCTCGTGGGTGAGGGCTCGGGAGATGCCCTCGAAGAGGAATGTGAACGCGGCGTGCTCGAGCACGCTGCCGTGTTTGACCTGGAGCAGGTTGGCGATGTACTGCTGGTTGGTCGTGCGCCCCTCGATCGTCTTGTGGCCGCCGAGCACCTGGGCGTCCTTGCCGAAGCTCATATAACAGAGCCGCCCGGCGAACTCGACGAGCTGTTGGGGATCGATGTCGCTGTCGCTCGACCAATCGATGTCGGGATGTCCCAGGAACTGCTGTCGGGCCAACAAGGTCACCTTGGGCTCGCGAATGATCTCCATCTCAGTGTCGGTAAGAGGGTTCAGGCGGTCACAACGCTGCGGTCGCTCAACGTCGCCGCCACCAAGCGGTTGCCAGCAGGCCTGCTGCGACGCCAGCGATGGCGGTCAGCCAAAGCTCGCGGGTTCCGGGGAGCGTGATCCGGGAGCGGATGGCCGCGAGGTCACGCGTATCGGTCTGCGGAGGCTCGGCCTTCACCGGCCGAGCGGTGGCACTCTCGGCGGGGACCTCAACTACCGTGCCGCACTCCGGGCAGCGGCCGCGGCCAGCGTCGCGATCGGACCGGCTGCCGAAAGTGAGCGGTGCAGCGCAGGCCTCGCACTGGGCGTCGAGTTGCAGCGGCTCGATCAAGCCATAGAGCTTGGAGCGTGAGATCCCGAGCTCGTCCGCCAGGTGGCCGGCGGGCCGGCTGGTACCCCAGTACAGCTTGTTGGCTTTGGCCGCGAGACGGCTCGAATTCCCTTTGGGCATAGACGGTTCCAGTTGAGCAAGTAATAGCCCCAGCGTGCTATCGTTCAGCGCGCAATGTAAGTTGGGCCAGCGGGCGGGGGCAAACGCGGAGGTGGCATGCGAGGAGTCCGCAAGCTGAGGGCAGTCCGGGCGATCGTCAGGCCTGACCGCCGGGACGAGTACCTGGAGCGCTGGAGGAGGTACGCCAGCGCCGCCGAGGCGGCGGGTGCGCGGGTCCAGTTGCTTGAGGATCAGGTCCTGCCGGGCCGATTCCTGGAACTCACCGAGCACCAGGCGGCGAAGGGGATGGAGCTGGCGCTCGAGCGCGCCGTCCGGCACGCGGAGGTCCGGCGTTCCTGCGTTCGGCGGGAGGGCGATGATGTGCTTTACCGCGAGGTGACGCTCGACGCCTAGCGGTCGCGTTTCAGGCCCGTATCACCAGTTGTACACTGTCCAGCGTCGGCACTCATCGTTGGTGCAGATGAGGCGCACGCGGAAGGGCGAGCTGGCGGTCGCCGGTGACTGATGGGCCTCGACCAGGCGGGCGGTCTTTGCACCGCAAACCGGGCAGGGCGGCTCGCCGCCGGGGATCGGGTTTTCGCGGTCGGCACGCTCGAGCTCGGTGGCGTGCTCGGCCTCGTAGAGGGGTCCAAGGTCGTTGGTATCGGTCATGAGACTGTGTTGATGTCAAATGCCAAACGCTGATCTGTACGAACTTGCCGAGAAGTACCGTCCGGAGTTTGCGGTCTTCCGCTCGGCGACCTACCTCAACACCTGCTCGTTGGGCGCGCTTTCGGAGCGGTCACGCAAGGCGCTCAGCGAGTTCGCAGACCTCTGGTCACGCTGGGGCGCCTCCGCCTGGTACGAGCACTGGCTGGCGGCGACCGACGATGTGCGGTCGGCCTTCGCGCGGCTCATCGGGGCGGACGCGGCGGAGACGGCACTGGCGCCCAGCATCTCGGCGGCGCTGTCAACGGTGGTGAGCGCGGTCGATTTCCGCGATCGCACCAAGGTGGTGACCACCGAGCTAGACTTCCCTACGCTCGTCTACCACTTCCTGGCCAAGCGCGAACAGGGAGTCGAGACCGTGGTGCTGACGTCAGCGGACGGTGTCAGCGTTCCGCTGGAGGCCTTCGCCGAGGTCGTCGATGAGCGGACTGCCCTCCTGGCCACCTCCCACGTCTACTTCACGACCGGCGCCATCCAGGATGTCACCGGCCTCGCCCGGCTCGCTCACGAGCGCGGCGCGTTGTGCCTCGTCGACGCCTACCAATCTACGGGGCAGCTTCCGGTGAATGCCAGGGAGCTGGACGTGGACGTCCTGCTAACGGGAGCGCTGAAGTGGCTGCTAGGTGGCGCGGGTCTCGGGTTCACCTACGTTAGGCGGTCGCTGACCGAAAAGTTGCGGCCCACCGTGGTGAGCTGGTTCGGGGTCGAGAACCAGTTTGCGTTCGATCCGCGCAGGCTGACGCTGCGGGGCGATGCGCGCCGATTCGAGCTGGGGACTCCGGCGGTGCCTACGGTGTATACATCTCGGGCGGGGCTGGAGCTGGTGGAGGAAGTGGGCGTAGGGCAGATCAGGCGGCGCGTCTCGTCCTTGACCGAGGACCTGGTGGAGCGGGCCCGGGCGGCGGGGCTGCGGGTGCGTGGCGCGGCAACTCCGGAGACGCGGTCGGGCATCGTGATGATCGAGCACCCGGAGCCCGCGACGGCGGTCCGCCGGCTGATGGAAGCGGGTGTGATCGCCGATTGGCGGCCGGGTGCGGTCAGGCTCTCGCCGCACTTCTACAACACGACGGACGATAACGAGAGGGCGATAAGGGTACTGGCCGGCTGAGTGGGGCCAAGTGTTGGGAGAACGGTGAATGCCGAAGTACTTGAGCGTAGAAGACGCGAATCGCACGCTTCCGATGGTGCGACGCATCGTGAGCGATATCCTCGCCACGCACCGTGAGCTGGTGGAGATGGTCAAGGAGTACGGGCACCTCGATCCGGAGCTCGAGTCGCTCAAGGCCAAGCGTCATGAGCTTGAGGAGGAGATGCGAGAGCTGACCGATCAGGTCAACGGATATATCGATGAGCTGGAGAAGATCGGCGGCCTCTTCAAGGGGTTTGAGGGGCTGGTCGATTTTCCTGCCGTCCTGGATGGGCGCCCCATCTTGCTCTGCTGGAAGCTGGGCGAGGACCGGATCGAGTGGTGGCACGAGCTGGACGCCGGGTACACGGGACGCCAGCGTCTCCCCGCGCACATGCTCGAGCGCGGGGCATCGGCGCCGGAGACGTCGGAGAAGGAGGAGCCCAAGCGCGAGGGGCCCGAGCCGGAGGCGGAGGACACGGGCAGTTAGTGTCGTTTGCGGCGCGCTTGTCGTCGGGGGTCTGGTTTCGCATGCTTCGGGGAGCCAGGCCCCTTAGTTCATCCTATTCGGTTCCTCTGGCTGTGAGCCGTTCATGAGCTCAGGAGCGTCTCGATGGGCAGCGGGGAAGCACCTCCGCAGCGGGCGGTGCCCCCGCGCAACCTTTCTCGTTCTTGCTGTGTCATACGTTCGGAAGCGATGGGTCAGGTACCTGGTATCGGGAGACCAGTGGACGAACGCCAGCTGATCGCGCGGGTTCTGGACGGGGATCCGGTAGCGGAGCGTGAGCTCTATGACACGCACGTGGACCGCATCTACCGGCTGGCTTACCGGATGACCGGGGACGACGACCTGGCCCAGGAGTTCACGCAGGAGACGTTCATCCGGGCCTTCGATCGGCTGAAGCAGTTCCGGGGCGAGGCAGCGCTGTCGACATGGCTGCACTCGATCGCGGTCTCGGTGATCTACAACGGGATGCGCAAGGTGAGGCGGCTGCACGCGCGGCACATGGATCTCGACGAGACGGCCGGGCTCGGTCAGAACCCGGAGGGCGCGGAGCCGGATCTAAGGGAGCGGCTGGCGGCAGCGATCGACGAACTGCCCTGGGGATATCGAACGGTGTTCGTGATGCACGACGTAGAGGGCTACAAACACGAGGAGATCGCGGCAGCGCTGGGCGTGCAGACGGGCACGTCGAAAGCGCAGCTCTCGCGAGCGCGGGCCAAGTTGCGGGAAGCGCTCGCGGATTTCGCTGAGGAGTGGGCGTCATGATGGAGGATCGGTTCGACGACCTCTTGAGAGAGGCGGCGCAGGAGTACCATCGGCCGCCGGAGACGCCGCGTGACTTCATGTGGGCGCGGATCGAGGCGGTGCGCCGGGAGCGGGCGCGGCGGCGCGAGCAGCTACGGATCCTGTATTCGCCGTGGACGCGTTGGGGCCTAGGGCTCGCGGCGGCGCTCGTGATTGGAATCGGCATCGGGCGTTGGACGTTACGCGAGCATCCAGGCGGCGAGTCTATGGTGATCGGCCCGGAGGTGAGCGGTCTGGCTGAGGATCCCGCTGGGCGCGCAGCGCGTGGCCAGCTGGCGTTTCGGCTGGCGGCGACGGCGCACCTGAGTCGGGCGGAGGCGTTCCTGACGTCATTCCGTGCCGATCCGCGCGCCGGCGAGTCGGATGCGGAGTTCTGGTCCGGGGCCGGCGAGCTGTTGTCGAGCACGCGGTTGCTACTGGACTCACCGGCGGCCGAGGACCCCGTGTTCAGGGCACTGCTGGAGGAGCTGGAGCTGGTGCTCGTGCAGATCGTGCGGTTGCCCTATGAGCGCGGGGGAGACGAGGTCGATCTGGTGACTGAAGGACTCGAACGTAGAGGCCTGCTGCTGAGGCTGCGCACGGCGATTCCGGCCGGGCCTGCGGCGGGCGTGGAAGGAGTGTCGTGATGCGAACGAGAGATCTGATGATTTCGGTAGCGAGCCTGGCCCTGCTCTTGGCCGGAGGTGCCCCGGTCGGGCTGGCGGCGCCGCAGGAGCCAGCGGCCGACGCGGCGCGTAGCGAGTACCGGGCGGCGTTGGAGGTCGCGAGTCTCTATCCCCAGGAGCCAGGGGATTCGCTGTATCGGGCGGCGCGAGTGATGCTGAATCAAGAGAATTACCGGCGTGCGGCGGAGCTGTTCCGGCAGATCTACAGCAGGTATCCGCGGTCGAGCTACGCGGCGCAGGCGCTCTACTACCAGGCGTTCGCGCTGTACCGGGAGGGTGCAGACTCGGACCTACGTGCGGCGCAGGCGGCTCTGAGCACGCTGCAGCAGCAGTATGGAGAGGCGCAGATCGCGGGGCGTGAAGCCGCGGCTCTGATGGCGCGCGTCCAGGGCGAGCTGGCGCGGCGCGGCTACGCGGAGGCGGCCGAGGCTGTGGCCGAGCAGGCGCGGGGAGTCGCGGCCGCGAGGCAGCGCGACGTGTGTGAGGACGAGGTGCGCCTCGCGGCACTGAACGCGCTGCTGCACATGAGCGCTGAGCAGGCGCTGCCGATTCTGAAGAGGATTCTGGAGCGTCGCGATGATGACGAGTGCTCGGTGATAATGCGACGGAAGGCCGTGTTTCTGGTGGCACAGCACGTTGACGATGAGACGATCGATATCCTGCTGGACATCGTCCGCAACGATCCGGACCGGGAGGTCCGCAGCCAGGCGGTGTTCTGGCTGTCACAGGTTCACGGGGAGCGCGCGGTGGACGCGTTGGAGGAGATCCTGCTGCAAGAGGGCGCGCCTGTGGAGCTGCGGGACAGGGCGATCTTCTGGATTGGCCAACACAGCTCGGAAGCGAACGCGCGGTTCTTGCGCGAGCTGTACGGCAGCACGCAAGAGTCGGAGCTGAAGGAGAAGATCATCTTCTCGCTGGCCCAGATGGGCGGTGAGGAGAACGGCCGCTGGCTGCTGGACATCGCTGTCGACGAGAGCGAGCCAATCGAGGTGCGCAAGAAAGCGATATTCTGGGCGGGCCAGATGGGCGTCTCGATCGTGCAAATGGCCGAGCTCTACGAGCGGATGCCGGATCGCGAGATGAAGGGACAGATCATCTTCGCGCTCTCGCAGCAAGGCGACCGAGCAGCGGTGGACAAGCTGATGGAGATCGGGCGGAACGAGCAGGACACCGAACTGCGCAAGAAGGCGATCTTCTGGCTGTCGCAGTCGGACGATCCGCGGGTAGCGGAGTTTCTACTGACGATCATCGAGGGGCAGTGAACATGCGAGCTTGTTGGATGTTCGGCACTGTCGGGGCCACGCTGCTGCTGGTGGCCCGGACCGCCTACGGGCAGTCGATCGCCGACCGGGTCGCCGAGGTTCGTGACGGCAGGGTGCGCGTGAGCTTCGCGGCCCGGCCCGACGTATGTGGTGACGGCTGCGGCTCCATCTCGTTCGGGCGCGGGGAAATGGTGGTGCACCGGCGCACTGACGACTGGGAGTGCGACTGCGAGTACGGGCCGGTGCGTGTCGTCATGAGGATTCGTGATCGGGAGATCCGGGACATCGATACCTACGTGGGCGGCCGCTGGCGTTCGGCGAGCGGCACGGTCGTCGACCTGGAGACGGTGTCTGCGCCGGAGGCGGCGGACTACTTCGTTTCTCTGGCGCGGCGGCTGGACGGCGATGTGGGCAAGGAGGCAATCCTCCCGGCGGTGCTGGCGGACAGCGCTGAGGTCTGGCCGGAGCTGCTGGAGGTGGCGAAGGATGGGTCAGTACCGCGCGGGACCCGGAAGAGCGCGGTGTTCTGGCTGGGACAGGCTGCCGGCGCGGCGGCTACAGCGGGGCTGAGCGAGATCGTGGCCGATGAGTCGGGCGACCGGAAGGTGCGGGAGACGGCGATCTTCGCGCTGTCGCAACGTCCGGCCGACGAGGGGGTGCCGGCGCTGATCCAGGTCGTGCGGACGAACCCGGACCCGGCTCTGGTCAAGAAGGCCTTGTTCTGGCTGGCCCAGAGCGAGGATCGGCGGGTGATCGATTTGTTCGAGGAGTTGTTGACTCGCCGGTGATCGGTCAGTCCCGTCCCTCACGTTCTTTCATCAACAGCGCCTGTTTCCGCTCGACGCCCCAGCGGTAGCCGCCGGGTGTAGCATCGGCGCGTACCGCCCGGTGGCAGGGGACGATGAGCGACACCGGGTTGCTCGCGCAGGCGCGGGCGACGGCTCGTGCCGCTCGCGGCGCGCCCAGTTGCCGAGCCATCTCGGAATAGGTGCGTGTCTCACCGTAGGGAATCGCTCTCAATAGCTCCCAGACTCGGCGCTGGAAGGCCGTGGCGCGAACGTCCAGCGGCAGATTGACGTCGCGACAGCGGCCGTCGAGGTAGCCGAGCAGCGCCTCGACCCAGCGCCCGAGTCCCTCATCGTCTCTGGTGATCTCCGCCTGGGGATACTCGTCACGGAGCACCGCGGTCAGCGAAGCATCGTCGTCGCCCAGGCTGACAGCGCAGATGCCGCGGTCGGTGGCGGCCACGAGCAGGTGGCCCAGCGCGCAGGCCGTGGTCGTGTAGCGGATCCGGGCGCCGCGGCCGCCGCGCCGGTAGGTGGCTGGGGTCATGCCGAGCTGGGAGCTGGCGCGCTCGTAGAGCCGGCTGCTGGATCCGTAGCCGGCCTCGTACAGCGCCCGGGTTACACTGGCCCCGTTTCCCAGCTCGCGCTTGAAGCGGTGGAGTCGCTGGGCGTCGGCGTAGTGGCGCGGGCTGATGCCGAGCACGGCCTTGAAGCTGCGCTGCAAGTGGTGCGGGCTCGTGCCCACATGCCCGGCGAGCTGAGCCAGCGTGAGCTTGGCCTCGCGGTGCTCGTCGATGTAACGGCAGACCCGGCGGACGCGTTCCAGCTTGGGATCGCCAGCGTCCCCGAGGTACGGCCGGCAGCGGCGGCAAGCGCGAAAGCCGGCCCGTTCGGCGGCCTCGGGGACGGCGAAGAACTCCACCTGCTCGCGTTGTGGGCGCCGACTAGGACAGGAGGGCCGACAGTAGATCCCGGTGGAGCGGACGGCGTAGATGAATCTGCCATCGTAAGTCGAGTCGCGAGCCATTACGATCTCCCAGCGGCTCAGATCATCCACCTGTTCCTCCTCGCGGCCTTGGCTTCGGAAAGATGGACCCGGTTCCAGCGTGATGATATACGCCTCGGAGGCCGGATTCTATCCGAAACTTGCGGCCGATATGTCGATAGTACGAACGGTCCCTACGTGTTCGTGTTCGTCAGCCAGACGAGTCCTCCGGGCTCGGCCGACTTCATTGCCGAGGGGAACGACTTACGGCTTACGGCGGCCGTCGCCTACTTCTTCGGCAAGGCGACTGCTGGTTTTGGCAGTCGCTCGCTGAGACGTCCGAAGTCGGGATCGAGCACCGACAGGGGGTCGACGGGGACGGCCTGTAGGTAAACCCCCCAGTGCAGATGGGGTCCGGTCACCCTGCCGGTGGCGCCGATCCGGCCGACGAGTTCGCCTTTCTCCACCCACTGGCCCTGAGTGACCTCGCGCTGCGAGAGGTGGAAATACGCCGTGTAGAACCCGAGCCCGTGGTCGATGTAGACGCTGCTCCCGGAGTAGAAGAGGTCCCTTGAGAGCGTGACGCGTCCGCTGTTCGACGCATAGACCGGGTCACCCATATCGCCGTCGATGTCGAGCCCGGTGTGGCGACTCCTGAGCTCGCGGTTGAACAGGCGGCGCTGCCCGTAGGGGCTGGTCGTCCTGCCCTCGGCGGGCCAGACGAAGGCACCGTGCCAGAGGGGCGTGCGCGTGACCGACCTGAGCGTAGCGCGGACGAGTTCCCTTTCGTGCGCGATCCGTTCGCGCATGACGGAGTCCGGGTCGGTGAAGCGGCGAGGGACGCGCAAGCTGGTGGCGGAGAAGTCGCGTGCCCCGACCCGCAGCGACAGCTTCTGTGTGAGTCGGGTGCCGTCGTCGAAGATGACAAGAACCTCGACGGGCACCTCCTGCTCGCTGAGCGGTGCCGCCACGAGACCGAGATAGGCGCCGCTGGCCAGCCGGGCGAGGGCGATGTCCCTGCCGCCGGCGCGGGCATGTGCCTCGAGCAGGGGCAGGCCGCGGGACTGCGGCTCCAGGACGAACGCGACCAGCCAGCCCTGGCTGGGTGCCTCGGGTATCCAGCGCAGCCGCGGGGCGAGCGGTAGCGGCGGCGGAACCTCGGGCAGGGCCTCGTCGAGACGAACCGTCTCGACGCGCGGCGGATCCGGCGGCAACAGGGGAGCTGGGGGTTCCGGCAGGCTCGCACAGCCAACCAGGGTAAAGGCGGCGAGCAGCCGTGGGCTGGCCCTGCGCACTGGCCCGACGCCCCGATCGTGCAGCCTCACAGCGTTCCTCGTGGTGACTGCGCCCACGTGCTGGCGAAGCTGCTCAGGAAATCGAGCAGCAGCGCGTTGAACGCCTCGGGCCGCTCGAGGTTCGAGACGTGGCCGGCAGCCTCGATGAGCTCAACCCTGGCCCCGGGGATCTGACGCCCCCATTCCAGCAGCTGTTCGGCTGGGGTGAGCGAGTCCTGCGTGCCGCCGACAACCAGGGTCGGCACTTGGATCTGGGGCAGCAGAGGCCGAGAGTCGGCACGTGCCGCCATCGCCATCAGGGCAGCCGCGATGGCCTCCGGGTTCGCCGCCCCCATCATTTCGCGCAGCACCCGCTCGACCTCGGGCTTCTGCGCCCGAGTCCAGGGGGAGAGGAGCTTGGGGAGGAGTTCGTCGACCACGGCGCGGCTGCCCCGGCTGCGGGCCAGCTCGGCCATCCTGGCCCGGTCGGCCTGTGCCTCGGGGCTATCGGGATCGGGTCGGGTATCGGCGAATACCAGCGCGGCGGCACGCCGGCGGTGGCGCTGGAAGAACTCGAAGGCCACGTAGCCGCCCATGGACAGGCCGCCGATCACAGCACGGCCGAGTCCGAGCGCGTCGAGCAGCTCAGCGACGTCGTCGGCGAGGCGAGCGATCGTGTAGGGCTCTGCGGAGAGCTGTGAGGCGCCGAAGCCTCGAAGGTCCGGAGCGATGACGCGATGGCGCTCCGCCAGGGCGGGGATCTGGGGACGCCAGAGATCAGAGTTGAACGGGAATCCGTGGAGAAGCACGACCGTGGTAGGCCCGGCACCGACGTCCTGGTAGTTGAGCCTCATGCCCCCGGCCTCGATTTCCTGCAGAGGCATCGCTTCTGAACTCCCTCCTCGTCTGGCGATCTCGTAAGGCGTCGCTCACTCGCGTCGGTCGTGCTCGGTCGGAGACCGAGGCGACCGGCGGGGGCAACATGCAAGGCGCTCGCCCGGGCCACAAGGTCGCACGGACCGCAGTTTGCCCGAGCGATCAGGCTTGGCTAGCTTTGCGCGTACAGCGCCTCGCCAAGAACGGACTTCAACCGCTTGAAGAATCTATGATCACGGATGAACAGGCCAGGGAAGCGCTGAAGCAGGTCGAGGATCCGGAGATCGGTTTGAACATCGTCGATCTCGGTCTGGTGTACGAGATCGATATCGAGGGCAGCACGGTGAACGTCCGGATGACGCTCACCAGTCCCGGCTGCCCGGTAGGACCGCAGCTGCTGGGCGGCGCCAAGACGGTCTTGGAGGATCTCGAGGGCGTCGAGAAGGCGAACATCGAGTTGGTCTGGGAGCCCTACTGGACGCCGGAGCGGGTCAATCCAGAGTACCGCGCGATACTCGGTTACTAGCTCATCGACACGTTTTCGGGATAGAGGACCTGAGTATGCGGTTGTCGTGCTAGGCGCTCAGGGTTCGCCGCAGAAGATCTTCTCCGAGGCGGTCGCCAAGCCCAGGGCCGGCGTGACGTTCTTCCCGATATACAGCTCGCACTTGTCGGTCACTCTCTCGATCTCGTTCCAGCCGGCCCACCCCAGATTGTGCGCCTCGGTAACGTGGATGGCGCTCTTCGGGCTGGGATCGATGTCGACCAGGCTGACATCGTTGGCGTAGTACAGGTGTATCCGGTAGTAGAGCTCCTGGGCGGTGGCGAGGTTGCGCAGGTCGGAGATCATAGTGGCGCGGAGTGCTTTCTCGTAGGACGTGTTGAACTTCCCCCAGGCGATGACGACCAGGACGGCCAGCAACGCCAGGGCCGTCATGATCTCGACGAGGGTAAACCCTTGTTTGCCTGTGCGTTTCATTGGACTGAGCCAGCTCCCACCGTTCCTCACAGCCCGGCCTACGGGGGGGATACTGGGGGCACGGTGCTGCAAGGGCAGCCATCCTTGCCGACCGCGCCCTGAGCGGGTTAGAATCGGGCGTAGTCCACCCGATAGGGTAGCGGCAATCTAGCAGGAACGCAGGCGGTTCTCAAGCTCCTGGGGGCAGAATGCATATATTCGACAAGTGCCACAGCTTCACGCGCGCCCGTGAGGTTATGGCTGCCGGGTACTACCCCTATTTCGTGCCGATCGAGGGCTCGACGGCCACGGAGGCCGTGGTGGGCGGCGAGCGGAAGATCATGATCGGCTCGAACAACTACCTTGGCCTCACCCACCACCCCCGCGTGATCGAGGCCGCGCAGGCCGCCATCGAGAAGTACGGGACCGGCTGCACCGGGAGCCGCTTTCTGAACGGTAACACCGACATGCACGATTTTCTGGAGGAGCGGCTGGCACGTTTCATGGGGACAGAAGCCGCTCTCGTGTTCAGCACCGGCTATCAGACGAACCTGGGTGTGATCGGGGCGCTGCTGGGGCGGACGGACCGCGTGTACTTGGACAAGCTGGATCACGCGAGTATCGTGGACGCTAGCCGACTGTCGTACGGTGAGGTGGCCCGTTTCAAGCACGGTGACCTGGCGGAGCTGCGGGCGCAGATGGAGGCGGACCGCGAATCGAACGGGAACGGCGGCGGTCGCATGGTGGTGGTGGACGGCGTGTTCAGCATGGAAGGTGACATCGCGGATCTACCGAACTTGGTGCCGCTGTGTGAGGAGTCGGATGCCGTCTTGGTGGTGGATGATGCGCACGCGATCGGCTATCTGGGTCCCAGAGGTGCGGGCACGGCCGATCACTTCGGGATGACGGATCGCGTTCCGCTCACGATCGGGACGTTCAGCAAGTCGTTCGCGTCGATCGGCGGCTTTGTAGGAGGGCCGGAGCCGGTGATCCACTACTTGAGGCACCATGCCCGGAGCTTGATCTTCAGCGCCAGCATGCCGCCGCCGGCGGTGGCCACGGTGTTGACGGCGCTGGAGGTGATAGAGAACGAGCCGGAGCGACGTGAGCGATTGTGGCAGATCACGCACCGGATGAGGGAGGGTTTCAAGAGCTTGGGTTTCGAGATCGGTCCGACGGAGACGCCGATCATCCCGATCATGATCGGGCCGGTCGAGAAGACGTTTGTTTTCTGGAGAGCGGTTTTCGACGCCGGGGTCTTCACGAATCCGGTTATGCCGCCGGCCGTTCCTGAGAACAGCTGTCGCCTGCGCACCAGCTACATCGCCACACACACAGACGACCAGCTCGACTTCGTGCTGGAGACGTTCGCAAAGGTGGGCAGGGAGCTGGCGGTCATCTAGAGTTCGTCATTTCCGGCACTTCTATTCAGCGAGTCAGCAAGTGAGTATAGAGGTCAGACCCGTAAAGACGCGGGCGGAGCGACGCGCGTTCGTTCGCTTCCCCTGGCAGATCTACCCGGGGCGCTACCCGGCCTGGGTGCCGCCGCTATTGAGCGAGGAGCGCAAGCGCATCGATCCGAAGAAGAACCCGTTCTTCGGCCACGGTGCCGTAGAGCTGTTCCTGGCCTACAAGGGCGGGCGCGTGGCAGGGCGGATCGCGGCGATCGAGAACAGGGCGCACAACGAGTTTCACGGTGACCGGGTGGGTTTCTTCGGGATGTTCGAGTCGGAGAACGATGCGGAGGTGGCAAGCGCGCTGCTGGATCAGGCGGCCGAGTGGGTGAAGGATCGCGGGCTGGATCGGCTGAGGGGACCGACGAACTTCTCGACCAACGATGAGTGCGGCCTGCTGGTGGACAACTTCGAGGACCCACCGTACGTCATGATGGCTTACAACCCGCCTTACTACGAGGAGCTGTTGACGAGGTGGGGGCTGGAGAAGGCCAAGGATCTGCTCGCCTACGAGGGGCGAGCGGAGAGGTTCAACAAGGAACGCTTCGCGGCGCTCGAGGACTTGATCCGGCGTTCCAGGCTCGAGATCCGGGTGCGATCGGTGCGGATGGACAGGTTCGACGAGGAAGTGGCGCTGGTGCGTGACTTGTACAACTCGGCCTGGGAGCGGAACTGGGGATTCGTCCCAATGACGGACTCCGAGGTCGAGTACATGGCGGCGCAGTTGAAGCCCGTCATCGACCCCGACCTGGCCCTGATCGGTGAGATCAACGGCGAGCCCGCAGGCTTCGCGTTGGCGCTGCCGGACGTGAACCAGGCGATACGCCGCGTGAATGGCCGGCTCTTCCCGTTCGGCCTGTTCAAGTTCCTGTGGTACAAGCGCCGCGTTAAGGGCATTCGCATCATCACCTTGGGATTGAAGGAGGAGTTTCGCCGTACCGGCCTGGCCCCCCTCTTCTATTTCGAGATCTTCAAGCGTGGCACGAGGAAGGGGCACACCTTGGGCGAAAGCTCGTGGGTCCTTGAGGACAACCACATCGTGCGGGGTGCCGCGGAGAAGATGGGGTTCCGCCTTTACAAGACCTACCGGCTCTACGAGCGAGCCTTGACTCCCTAGCGCCGCAATGCGAGTGGCGCGGATCCGCTACGCATCAGCTGCGCCCAGAGATGACAGGTGAGGCGCGAAACGCGCTGGTGACAGGGGGCAGCGGCTTCGTGGGAAGTCACGTGGTCGATGCGCTGCTGTCGGCCGGGTATCGAGTGCGCTGTCTGGTGCGCGCGACAAGCCGGTTGCGCTGGCTGGAGGGCAAGCCCGTCGAGCTGGTCCAGGCGGATCTGCGTGATGACGAGTTCGCAGAAGCGGTCGCCGGTGTCGACACGGTGATCCACTGCGCGGGGTTGACGCGTGGCTCGCGGCGAGCGCTGTTCGCCGCTAACTGCGATGGCACGCGGGCGTTGCTCGACGCCTGTGTCGCCAGTGGGGGGCGGATGCGGTTCGTGTTCTGCAGCAGCCAGGCGGCGGCCGGACCGGGGGCGCTGCAGCGGCCGCGTGAGGTGGAGGACCCGCCCGAACCGACCAGCGAGTACGGCCGCAGCAAGCTGGCGGCGGAGGTGGAGGTGTTGAGGCGGAGCGACCGACTGGAGGTCGTGGTGCTGCGACCGGTTGCCGTCTATGGCCCACGGGACGAGGACACCCTCTCCTACTTCCGCATGGCGGCTCGGGGCGTGTTCCTCATACCTGGGCTGCGCCGGCGCCTGGTTCAGCTAGTTCACGTCCGTGACGTGGCCGCGGTGTTGCGCCGGGCGGCGGAGCGCCCGGCGGTCGTTGGGAACACCTACTTCGTGGCGCACCCGGAGACGATCGATTGGTCGGAACTCGCGGCCGCCCTCGGGCAGGCGGTGGGGCGGCGACTCGTCACGTTGCGCCTGCCAACTCCGCTGCTGTGGTCGGCGGGCACCGCGGCTGAGCTTTTGGGCGGCGGCCGCCGGCCGGGGCAGCTGGACTTGCGGCGCGCTCGCGACCTGTCACGCCGCGCCTGGACGTGCCACGTCGATCGGACGATGAAGGATCTGGATTGGGAACCCCGCTGTGGCATCCTCGACGGCTTTCGCCACACCGCCGAATGGTACAGAGAGCAGGGTTGGCTTTGAGCACGGTGATGGGGCGTCTGCGATGGGCGCAGCCCGTCGACCTCGTCTTCCAGGCCTACGTCGGCTTGAGCGGCCTGCTGGTATTGCTCTTCGGGTGGCGGCTCTCCGCCGGGCTATGGGTCGGACTGATCCTGGGTCACGTGGCGCTCCTCGCGGTCAGTCTGTTGTGGGCCGGGCAGCCGCTGCGAGACCGCTCGCTCGCCGGCTTTCTACGCGACGTCTATCCTTACCTCTTCGTCGTCTTCCTCTACTGGGAACTGCGGTATCTCACGCTGTTGTTCAGCAACGGGTACCACGATGCGCGCATCCTGAGCTGGGAAGAGGCGCTGTTCGGCGAGCAGCTTGCGCTGACGTTCAGCGCCCACCTACCCTACCTCTGGCTGAGCGAAATCATGCACTTGTTCTACGGGCTCTACTGGGTGCTGCTGCCGCTGGCTGCAGTCCTGCTGTACCTGCGGGGACGAACCCAAGGTTTCCGAGAGCTCGCGTATGTGGAGCTGGTGGTCTTTTTCAGCTGCTACGTGGTCTTCATCTTTTTCCCTGTGGCTGGCCCGCACTACCAGTTCCCGGTCATCGGCGGCCAGCTGGCGGGCGGGTCGTTCTACCAGCTGGTGCACTGGGTGTTGGAGGATGGCGGGAGCAAGGGGGCGGCGTTCCCGAGCTCGCACGTGGCGGTGGCGGTGGCGATCCTGTTGGTGACGTGGCGGCACGACCGGGTGGTGTGGGCGGTGATGGCCCCACTTGTGGTCGGCCTTACAATCGGCACGGTGTACGGCCGATTCCACTACGGGATCGACGCGCTGAGTGGCGTGTTGGCGGCGTTTCTGCTGGTGCCGGCCGCGCGGGGCCTGCGGTCCTGGCTTGAGGGATTCTCGCTTTCGGGGGCGGGCAACTCCGTGAAGGCGTCACCCGTCTAACTCACTGGGAGTCATGAGGGAAGAGGGATTGGTCGACCTGACTGAGGCCACGCTGGTCCGCCGGGCCCGGGCGGGGGAACTCGAGGCGATGCGGGAGTTGTATGAGCGGCACGCGTCGCGAGTCTACACCGTGGTGCGGCGCCTGGCCGGGGACGACGACCTGGCGGCGGACCTGGCTCAGGATGCGTGGGCCAGTGCGTTTCAGAAGATCCGCGAGTTCCGGGGCGAGGCGGCCTTCGGGACGTGGGTGCACCGGATCGCGGTGAACACGGCGCTGACCCAGCTGCGACAGGCGGCGCGGCGACGGAACCTGGAGCAGAGCTTTAATGGTAGTTCAACTTTGGGGAACCCGGATCGTTTGCCGGCGTCGGGCGCTGCGGAGCGGGTGACGATCCAGCGTGCGCTGGACTTGTTGCCGGACGGCTATCGGTCGGTGCTGTGGTTGCACGACGTTGAGGGGTATACACACGAAGAGATCGGTGCCCGGCTGGGAATCGCGGTGGGCACCTCGAAGTCACAGTTAGCGAAGGCCAGGGCGCGGCTGCGAGCCCTGGTGGCGGAATCCAGAGCTGAGGTAGTGGATCATGGTGCATCTTAATGAGGAGACGCTCTCCGAGCTGCTCGAGGGCGCGTCCGTGACAGGGGTGGAGGAGCATCTCGCCTCCTGTCCGGTGTGTCGCGGCGAGCTGGACGCTTTGAGGCGACTGCGCTCGGAGCTGCGTGAGCTTCCGGAACTGGACGCGCCGCCGGAGCTTTGGTCGCGAATCGAGGCACGGCTGCCGGTGGGCGGGCGAGCTCGCCGCACGCGCCGGGGTTGGCCGAGCATGATCGCGATCCAGGCGGCGGCGATGGCGGCGGTGTTCGTGATCGGGCTGGGGCTGGGGCGGATGTTCGCGCCGGGCGATCAGGCGGGCCCGGGCTCGCAGCTCGTGAGCGAGCGCGCCGCAGCCACGTCGCTGGCGGATGCGATGGCGGAGGTGCGGCGGCTCGGGGCGCAGTACGACGCGGCTCTGAGGAACCTGGAGCAGCTGGCCGCTCAGGAAGGCGCGCCAACCCCGTCGCTGGCGGAGCAGCGGCTGGCGTCGCTGGACGCGCTGGTGGAAGCTTCACGGACGGCGCTGTCGGTGGAGCCGGCGGATCTGGTGCTCAACTCGTATCTGTTCGCCGCGCTGGAGGAACGCGCCGCCGTGTTGCGTCAGATCAGGGCGGAGCAGGAGTCCGGTTCAGAGGTTCTGTGGCGGTAAGCGGGTTTCGTTTGGCGGTGCTAATAGAGGCGACGAGGAATAGATGAGCAGTACCAGACCTAGGCAAGTCAGCGGTTCGCTGCTTCTGGCGTTCGTTGCGAGTCTGGGAGCGGCTTCCGTACTGCAGGCTCAGGAATACCAAGGTTTTCTAGGCATCAATCTGGAGTGCAAGGAGAACCAGTGCGGCACGAGGAGAGAGGGGGATGTGGCCGTGTGGTGGTTTACGGGCCATCCCATCGTCACGTTGGTGTGTCCGCGAAGCCCTGCAGCGCGGGGCGGGCTGCGCGCCGGTGACGCAATCACCGCAGTCAACGGTAGAGGCATCGAAGCGGAGGAGGCGGGCGAGCTGTTCTCCGCCATGCGTGTCGGCGTACCGATCAACTTCACGGTTCAGCGCGAAGGTAGAGAAGTCAGCGTGACGGTGACGCCTGCGACGGAGGCGGCCGCTTTCGATAACTGCCCCATCCTCACGATGCAGGGCGAGGGATGGGACTCGCTACAGATTAGGGTGAGGGAGCTGTACGAGTCGCAGATGCAGCTGTGGATCGCACTGCGCCAGGCGCAGCGCGAACTGCAGAGAACCGAGTCGGAGGCACGGCGAACAGAGAGAGAGGAGCAGCAGCGACTGGTGCAGGTGCGGCGCGCGCAGATCGACTCGATCCGCCGGGCGCTGGCGGAGGTGCACGTGCGGATCACGGTGCAGGCCGACTCTCTGACGCGGCGGAGGCTGTACGTCGTGCCGCGCGCTGAGCCGGAGGTCGAGGTGATCGTTACGCCGCCTGAGGCGCGGAGGATCATGATCTACAGCGATGCGGTGGCCGGTGCCCGCTTCAAGGAGTTGACCCCGGACAGCGAACTGCTCGAGTACTTCCCCGGTGTTGAACAAGGCTTGTTGATAACGAGGGTGGTGGAGAACACGCCGGCTCACAGGGCGGGCCTTCGCGAGGGCGACGTGGTGCTCGCGGTGAACGGTGAGCCCGTTCGGACCGTGGCCGATCTGCGCCGCTTGTGGCCGCGCACCGGTGAGGTAGAGCTGACCTACGTGCGCAGGGGTGAGAAGCAGGCTTGTACGATTCCCCCTAAGTAACCTGGATTTTCTGAACGGTCATGTACAAGGGCCTGTCTCGGTGGGGATACGCGGGACTGGCCCTTCTTGCTGTCCACATCGTCCTGCTGTTCTTCCCGCCCATACCGCCCGACGTGAAGGGCTCGCTCTGGTCTTACCTGGCAGGGTACGGAGCCATCGCACTGTTGTTGGCGGAGGCTGGACGGCAGCGCTCGGCGATCGCGACAGGCTGGGCGGCCGTGACGTCAGCGCGGCGCTGGGCGTTAGGCTTGGGGGTGACGTTGGCGGTCCTGGCCCTGGCGGTGGCGCTGCGCTCGCTCGCGCCCTCGTTGTTCGCGCGCTTCGAGCGGGAGGAGGGCCTGTTCGACCCGCTGACGCTGTTTTGTTACCTGGGCCCGGCGGTCATGCTCTTCGGCATGGCCCGCGAGCGGACGGGTGCGGCTCGCAAGCACTGGCGGTTCATCGCCGGGCTCTACATGCTGCTGGCCCTCGAGGAGATCGATTACTTCGGGATCTTCGGTGGTCTGATCGGCCGCGTGCAGGGCATCTACGCCGGCTCGCTGCACGACCTGATCATGCTGACGGCGCGGGGGGGCCTGAGCACGCCGGCCTGGGCCCTGATCGGTGCTCTCTTCCTGCTGATCGTGGTGGCGCTTTTGCTGCTGGGCTACCTGCAGCCGGGGGCACTGATCGCGCTCGCCCGCTCGCTGGACTTCCTCTGGGTGAGCATGGCGTTGGGGTTCCTGCTGGCAGGCTTGGCATCGGAAGCCGGACTCTTCGGGCTGGTCGTTCAGTCGCCGACGCTGGAGGAGGCGCTGGAGCTGGCGGGCGCGATCTGCTTCTTCTTCTACGCGCTTCACCTGCTTTCGACCGAGGTGTCCACCGTCCCCAAGCTCAGCTGACCAGCGACCTGATCACGGTCTCGATCCGATCCAGAGCCTCGAGCAGCTCGGGCCTGGGCACGCCGTAGCCGATTCGCATGTAGCCGTCCATCTGGAAGTGGTCGCCGGGGACGATGAGCACGCTCTGCTCGTCCTTCAGGCGAAGCGCCAGCTCGCTGGAACCCACGTCGAGGTCGTAGCGCGTGTAGCAGATGGCGCCGGCGCGCGGCGCGACGTAGTTGAAGATATCGGGGCGTTCCGCCAGCCATTCTTCCAGCGGCGCGAGGTTCTCGTTCAAGATAGTGCGCGTGCGTTGGTAGATGCGCTGCCGCGTCTCGGGCTGCAGCGCGATGCGTGCGCAGAGGTCGCTGAGGGTACCGGGCGAAATGCTCGTGTAGTCCTTGTACGACCAGAGGTCGGCGATGAAGTCGGCGGGCCCGACCGCCCAACCGAGGCGGAGGCCGGGCAAACCGTAGGCCTTGGAGAGGCCGGAGGTGATGATCAGCCGGTCATAGCGGCCCCAGAAGCTGGGCGTCCGGCGGCCATCAAGCTCGGCGCCGACATAAATCTCGTCGGCGATCAGCCAGGTGCCGTGCCGCGCGGCGATGGCGACGATCTCTTCCATCTCCTGCTCCGTGAGGATCGCGCCGGTCGGGTTGTTAGGGTTGGTGACGATGATCAGCCTGACCTGTTCGTCGACGGCGTCGCGCAGCTCGTCGAGCTCGGGCGCCCAGTTGCGCTCCTCCAGCAGGCGGAACGGCCGCACCTCGCGGGCGAAGTTCTCGCCCTGACCCCACATCTGCATGTAGTTCGGCGCCTGCATGACGACGACGTCCTCCGGCTCGAGCAGCTTCCAGGTGGTGACGTAATTGGCCTCGGAGCCGCCGTTACTGACCAGCACGTTGTCGAGCTTCGCGCCGGGGTAGATGCCGGCGATGAGTTCGCGGAGCTCGTCGGTGCCGTTCGACTGGTTGTAGACGAGCCTCTGGCTGAGTAGCTGCTGAGGGTCGGCGCCGGCGAGTTCGAGCAGCTCCAGCGGTGTCATGGGATGGACACCGCTCTCCGAGAGATTGAACCGCACGCGGTTCTCCCAGGTGGACTGCCAGCGCTCCATCTGGAACGGATTGATCTTCATCGCTCCTCGCTAGCGTCTGCGTGTGGTGGTTCGGGCCCTCTCCGGCAGGGGACGCGGGTACAATAGGACGAGGGCCACAGCGATGGCCACCTCGATGAGCACGTCGATCCACAGGCCACTCGCTTCGCCGAACAGCCAGACGCCGCCCACGGCCCGGCTGCGCGGGAGCCAGAACAGGCTGACCAGAGCGATGGCGGAAGCCACGGCTGTGCCGAGGAGCGTCGGGAAGGTACCCGGCGGCTCGCGCCGCGCCGCCTCTGCCAGGCTGCCACCCACGACCAGGATGACGGCGCCGAGAGCCTGGGCCTGGAACGGGTTCATCGGCAGGGCGACGAAGCTGGCGAAGCTGGAAAAGTGGAGCAGCGGCCAAAGTCCGACGAGCAGGTAGTAAATGCCCTGGCCTGCGAGCACCCCGCGGCGCCAGCGGTCGCGGCGCTCGGCGGAGACGCTCACGGGTCCGAGTCTCGGGCGGCGGCTAGCCACGTACCTCCTCCGCTTCGACGTGCAGCAGCTCGAGCAGCTCCGATACGTGCTCCAGCCAGAAGTTCGGCTCGCCTGCAGCGAGGCGCTCGCGGCCGAACGGGCCCCAGAGGGCGGCGGCCGTATGGACGCCTGCGGCCCGGCCGGCCTGCAGGTCGTACAGGCTGTCGCCGACGAGCACCACATCGGCGGCCAGCAGGTCGAGGCTGCGCAGTCCCCGCTCGACGGGCTCCGGATGGGGCTTCGGCCGTTCCACATCGTTCGCGCTGACCAGGCCGTCAAAAAGGCCGTCGAGGCCACAAGTCCGCAGCTCGCGCAGCGCATGGTCGCGGATCTTGCTCGTGACCACGCCCAACCGGTAGCCGACGCGGTGCAGCGTGCTCAGCGCCTGCCGCATGCCCGGGAAGGACCTGATGAGGCGATCGTGGTAGGCCTGGTTATGCTCTATGTAGGTCTGAAACATCGTCTCCAGCTGCTCGGGCGACTCGGCGAAGCTCGTGAGCTGCACGCGCAGCGGCATGCCCATGGTGCGTAGCCACTCCTCGTCGGGAGGAACACGCCCGAGATGCTCGCGCATCGTATGACGGTACGAGCTGAGTATGAGGTCCAGCGAGTCGACCAGTGTCCCGTCCAGGTCGAACAGGACGCCGCGGTAGCGGCGCGTCACCGGACGTGCTCCTCCAAGACTCGCTCGACTGTGCGGTACGGCTTGGCGCTCAAGGCGATGACGCCCGGTCGGCGGACCCGGTCGAGTCGGTTCACGAGCACTTGGCCGTCGGCGATCACCAGGTAGATGTCGGCCACGGCCACAATGTCGAGGAGGGGATCGCCGGCGACGGCGATGATGTCGGCCCACTTGCCGGGCGCGATGGACCCCAGCCGATCGGTGGCGCCCAGGTATTCGGCAGCCACCCAGGTGGCCGCGGCGATGGCCTCGCCCGGTGTCAGGCCTGTCTCCACCAGGTTACGCAGCTCTTCATGCAGCGTGAAGCCGAACGTGGTACCGGGGCTCGGAGCATCGCTTCCTGCGACGAGTGGCACGCCGGCCCTGTGCAGACGGTGCACGTTTGTGCGGGCGCGACGAGTCCCGGCGGTATCCGCGAGCACCTCACCCACATACTGGTCGATCGCCTGAAGGGTGGGGTCCACGAAGACGCGACGCCGGGCGAGCTCCTCGAGGGTGAGCGAGTCGAGGAGCTGATCGAAGGGCACGTGCTCGATGCCGTCGACCCCCTCCGCGATAGCGACTTGGAGCTGCTCGACGGTGCTGATGTGTGCCAGCACGCTGAGCTCGAACCCGTGGGCCGTGTAGGTGATCATCCGGAGGACCGGCGCGGGCATGCTCGGCAGCAGCGGGTCACCACGAGTTTCGAGCACGGCGGTCACGAAGTCCACGCGCCTGGCGATCTCGTTGACCGCGACCTGGGCCTCGGCCGGCCCCGCGAGTTGGCGGGCGACCTGCGCGATGAAGGAGGTGTCGCCCTGGCCAGCCTGGCGCAGCTGGACGATCGGATGGCCGCCGGGCGTGGTGAGCATGGGCCCGGCAGCGAAGACCCTGGGGCCGGCCAGCTCATGGCGCTGAACGCGCTCGGCGTACTTCACGATCCAGGGGTGGGGGTCCCCCAGGCTCTTGACTGTTGTGACACCCGCCTCGATGAAGGCACGGCGCCGCTCGGGGAAGCGGCGGATGAATCGCCACAGGTAGGGCAGCCAGCCGAGTTCGCGCGCCCCGTCGGGTATGCGCGAGCGTATGCCACTCAAGTGCACGTGGCTGTCGATGAGGCCCGGGAGCAGCGTGAGTCCGCTGACGTTGAGGATGATGGCGCTGTCGGGGATGGTGGCGGTGTCGTTGAGAGCGACGATCTCCCGATTCCGGATGAGCACGGTGGTCCTGGGGATGAGCGAGTCGGCGGCGGGATCGTAGACGCGGGCGCCGACCAGCGCGATAGGCGGCCCATCCAGGGGTCGGCCCGGGAACTGGCCCTGAGAGTAGGCGAAGGCGATCGCGGCGCCGGCGATGATGACGGCGGCGAGGGACGACCAGGCGAGAGCGGAGCGGATACGCATGTGCTAGCCTGGCGGCCACCACCAGATATCGCCCCGACAGATGAGTCCGCCGATGAGGGCGAAGAACATCGAGCAGAGGCTGCCGAGCAGCGATGACCAGACCAGCGGCTTGTTGGCGGTGCCGTGTCGCACGTGGAGCTCCCAATTGGGGACCAGCTTGACCGTCATCCAGCCGATCATCGCGATGGCGGCGCCCGAGACGTCGAAGGCGACGATGAACGTGAAGAACAGACGCTCGACGAGACCCGTCAGCCAGCTCGGCACGTCACGGCCCGGTGCTTTGGGGATGTTGAAATAGGCGCGCACCCGGCCGATGAACCAGCCCGTCACGCCGGCGCCGACGACGAGGGCAGTCACAAGCCCGATGATCCAGCGAGTCAGTAACTCCACGTGCACGCTCCGGTTTGGAGGGCGGTCGATCTCAGCGGACGCTTTCGCGCTGCAATTGAACGCGGATCCCGGCGCATCACAAGCCGGGGGACCATCCTGGCGAAACCCGTGTGACCCTCTGAAAGCCGTCGCTGCCGGCTCGTTAGCAGGGGACGCTGACGATCTCGCGCTGAAACCGGGGCGTCGCGTGGACGCGAGGGATCGCCACCGCCTGGTAGGGCGTGGTCAGCGCCTGGGTGGTGAGACAGCCCGGGCCGGGCCGGCGCTCGACGTAGCGCACGATGAGTATATCGCCGGAGACCGTTGCCGACGTGACTTTCGCCGAGTACCCACCGGTGCGCCGCTCGCCGAGGGCCACGAACACGACCTGCTCGCGGGCGAAGTCGACGGCCGGGAGGTCCGAGCCCGGCCAAAGCGCGCTCAATTCCTGCGCGCTGCTGATCACCGCCTCGACCGGCTGGGCCGGGCCACCGTACAGTCCGGCCGCCAGCTCGCGTATCGGCAACGTCGAATCCTGCATTGCGTTCTTCGCGGGCGCTCGTGCTTCAGGGTCAGGGTGCGCGCAGGCTCCAAGAGCGATGACCAGCAGCCCAACGAGGCCAAGCGGTGCGTGGGGCTGCATGTCAGCTGCTTGGACTCCAGCGGACGCCGAAGCGGTGCGTCGCACCGAAGATCTCGAAGCCCAGGTAGGCGTAGTCGACGCGGAACGGGCCGATCTCGAGCCCGGCCCCGAACCTGAGCGCGTCGGCCAGCGACTCGTCGGCGCTCGTCGTCTGGGTGCCGGCGCGGCCTGAGAGACGGACGACCCCGAAGGCGCGTCCCGCCTCCACGCCGATCGCCAGCGCGGTGGCGCCGCCGCGCACCGCTACCAGATTCACGGCGGCCAGGCCGCTGAACCCATCAGCGAGGCTGCCGAGCTGGAGGGCGCCACCGGCCCGGAAGGTTCGAGGCAGCGGGTCCGATCGACCGGCGAGCTCGATGCTGCCGCCCAGGTTTTGGAGGCTCGCCCCGAGGCTCAGACTGGAGAGCCAGGGTGCGACGACCCGCACACCGACGTCGCCAGCCCAGGCAACAGCGGACTCTTCAGCGATGTCCACCAGGACGCCCTTGGCGGCGATGCCCAACCCCAGGACCGACGTGAAGCGCAGCCCGTAGGCCGCCGTCGCCACCAGCTCGCTGGCGCCGACCTCGTTGCCGGTCGCGGTGCCCGTCTGCCCGGCGAAGGCCGGGTCCTCGACGATCTCTTCCACCGAACCGTAGTCCAGGCTGTGGAGGCCGATGGCCAAGGCGCCGGGGCCGAGGGGCAGGGCGGCGCTCAGGGTGATGAGGTCGCTGCCCACGAGGTAGCGCTGGTACGATACCCCCACGGATAGTGTCGCCGTCGACGCGAGGCTTCCCGGGTTGTAGAAGATCGAGAGTTCATCCCCGGGGAGCGCGGTGTAGGCCTCGCCCAGGGCTACCGATCGGGTGCCGGCCGGGACGCGGAGCGCGTAGGCGGCCGTGGTCCCGAGGTCGTCCTGCCCCTGCAAGCGGTTGGGCACGAGCAGTGGCGCGGCCAGCGCCGCCACGGTGGTGACCGCCGAGCGCGCGATCACGCTCAGGAAGCGACGCTTCCCGCTCATCCTGAACCTCGCAGGATCATCAGCCGCTGGCGCTGCACCCGCCCGTGGGCGTGCTCGATCACCAACAGGTAGACGCCGTTTGCGAGTGCGCTGCCCCGGTCGTTGGCGAGCGGCTCCCAGACGATGCGTGCCGGGCCGCCTTCGAGTCCCTCGATCTCGGCGTCGCCGAAACGGCGGACCCGCTCGCCGGCGAAGTTGAAGACCGACACGGCTCGCGGCCGCGTGCCGAACGTGAGGACGACGCGCTGACCGCGTACGGGGTTCGAGGACACACCGAAGGCCTCGTCGGATTCCAGCAGGTTGATGTCGCCTCTTCCGGCCAGCAGCGGCTGCGGTGAAGTGAGCCGCTGCGCCGAGTCGCCCGAGATGGCCCCCAGGATGCGCACGCTGTCCGGGTTCAGCTCGAGCTGTACCCGTGATCCGTGCCCGGCGGCCGCGCTCAGCAAGGCGCCGATCTCGTAGCTCCACGCTCCCACCGGCAACGAGAGAGCGAGGGCGGTGTCGCTGAACACGGTGCCCGTCCATTCGCTGGCGAACGGTTCCGACCAGTAGATCGTATCGCTGGCGACGCCCGGGAAGTCTGGCGGATCGCCGACCTCGTACTCGACGACGTACAGCCGGACCTGTGGGTCCGCGATAGAGCTGACTAACGAGATGCGGTCCATCCCCAGCGGTTCCACCGGGTGAGTGGTCCCGAAGAGCTGGATGAGCGGGACGGTCATGCTCGGCAGAACCGCGCCCGGTGCGGGCTGCGGGGATTCGCTCGCTGTCAGATCGAATGCCACCGCGCCGCGAGCCAGCCGGCGCAGCCAGCCGGTGACCGGCAGGCCCGTAGGCGTGATCGAGACAGCGGAGAGGCCGCCATGTGCCTCCAAGGCCGTCAGGTTCAGCCGACCTTCGTCACGGAAGTCCCCGCTGGGAGCGAGGTCGGCCACCACCCGCGCTTCGGTCGTCGCTTGCGCGTCGACGATGAAGGGCTCCGGCAGTCGGAAGCCGCCTGTGCCGTCAGGGATCAAACGTGCGCCGAACGGTTGAACCTCCAGGCGCTGCCACAGCCCGACGAAGTCCAGGGTGCCCTCGGGTGTCAGGCGAAGGTCGGTGACCTCCACGAAGTCGCGACCGGCGGTCAGGTTGAACCTGAGGAGCTCGACGGACTGCGCCTGGCGGGGTATCCGTTCCTCTGGCGGGTCTAGGGCTGTCGGTGTCACGGCGAGGACTGCGTCCGTCCCAACGATCTGCTGGAGTCCCGCAAGCACATCGAGCTTGCCGTAGCCCCAGGTGTGGTTCGGCAGCCCGACGGGTCCCGCGTCGTCGGCGTAGCTCTCGCCCGAAAACGCGTCCTCGCGGCCCGTGGCCTGGAGGACGGCGACGATGTCCTCCGGTGCGAGCCCCGGGTCCGCCTGGAGGAACAGCGCGACGGCGCCGGCCGCGTGAGGCGATGACATCGAGGTGCCCTGCATGATCTGGTGTACGCCGTCTGGCATCGTCCGCTGGATCTTGCTGCTCGCATCGGAGGACAAAGCGGACGCGATCGCGCTGCCCGGCCCAGCGATCTCTGGCTTCAGCACGCCATCGCGCCGGGGGCCGATGCTGCTCCAGGAGGTGATCTGGCTGACCTCGCTGCGGCTCTCGAAGGCGTACGTGTTGGCATCGAGCGCTTGCCAGGATTCCCGAGTGGTATAGGCTGCCACACTGATCGTTCGTGTGGCGGTCCCCGGTGTTCCCACGAGGTGGGAGTTGGAGAAATTGGTGCGGAACTCGGCGTCACCGGCCACCAGCCAGCCGTGGTATGGCTCGGCCCCCTCGCTGTTCACCCCACGCACCCGCAGGCGGTAGATCGCGACATCGCTGTCCAGGATTTCGACGAAGGCCTCACGATCGCCGTTCGCCGGGTCCGTCTCGCCCGGAGCCGAGATCCGCACGCGTCCGCTGGGGCTGACAACGATGCCGTCGCCAGTGGTCGCGCTGACGGTGTCGGACGGCCCGTCCAGCGTGAGCAAGAGCGTGTCGTTTCCACTGTACCAGACGTCGATGACGGTGTGGACGTTGCGCCGGACGTCTATCTGATGTTCGATCTCCTCTCCGGTGAAGACCGTGCCCGTCATGTGGATGCGATCCCAACGCCCACCGTCGATCCTCACCGGGTTGGACCCGCTGTTTCCAGCTGAGGTCACAAGGATACGGCCGGGGCCGGATAGCGCGTCCATCATCAACTCCGACGGGCGAGTGCCATCGTGGGGACCGTAGTCGCTACCCAGGCTCATGTTGACGACGGCCGGCTGGCCGAGCTGGGAAGCCGCCGAAAAGATGTAGCTGATCCCGTCCACGACCGCGTCGACGGAGAAGCTGGTCTTGACGATCACGAGCGTCGCCTCCGGCGCGACGCCGGCGTACTGGTAGGCGGGTTGGCCCCTGTCTGTCGCGCGGCCGCTTCCCGCCGCGGTACCGGTCACGTGGGTGCCGTGCCCGTGCGAGTCGATCTGCATGCAGGTGCCCGCGTCGATCTGCTCGCGGGTGCACTCGGTGCCGTAGCTGAAGCCGCTCGGCGGCGCGCCTGCCTCGGTCTGATCCCAGAGCCGGTGGACCCGGGTCAAGCCGCTGATGGCGTCGGTGAAGTCAGCATGATTGAGATCAAGGCCGGTGTCGATGATCCCGATGACCACCCCCCGGCCGGTGAAGCCGAAGAAGTCGTGGCCTACCTGCGTCCGCACGTCGGAGGCCCGGATGTCGGCGCCCCCCAGGTCGTTGGTCGGCAGGGCTGTGGGCGCGGCGTAGACGGCGCGCACGCCGGGCTCCCGGAGCAGAGCGGCCAGGGAGCTGTATGGCACCCGGGCGGTGACCCAGCCGGAAACGCGCGTGCCGATGAGCGCACCGTGGCGACGCAACGCCCTCACGCCTGCGGATCCGAGCTGCACGAAGACCCCGATGTGCGGCTCGGCGCCGGGATACGGCTCCGTCAACAGCAGGTAACGCGCCATGGTCGAGTCGACCGTGGCCCCGGGCGCGAGCTGTAGCAGGGGCCGGCGCGCCGGTTGCGGCTGAACGGCGAGCCGTAGCAGGGGATCGACGTAGGGCCGTTCCTGAGCGTAGGCGCCGAGAGGCGATAGGCCCAGCAGGCCCAGGAGGAGCGCCGCTATGCGGCAGCGGAGCCAGGATGTCACCCGTTCACTCCTGACACGCGAGACGTCCAGCCGAATGGGATTGGATTTGAAGCAATATTGTCGTGAAGCCGAACCGCTGGCAACTGCTGTCGCACCTCGCGCAGTTCCGCTGGGCCGGGGTGCTCCGAGTCGAGGGAGCGCAACAGGTCGTCGAGTCTCGGGGGACCACTCGCTACTCAGAAAGTCTCGATCTTGCCGGAATCGATTTCCTCGAGCAGCTTCTCGAGACGTCGGTAGACGGCTCTGATCTCTCCGGCGGTGAGCCCCAGCTGGATCAGGCCATCCTCCCGGCGCACCCCTCTCTTGGGCCTCAGGTTCTGCGTGGGCGGCACCTCGATCAGTTGGCCGTCCCGGATCTCGTACTGGACCAACACGCCCAGAGCCCGATGAAGATCCTCTTCGCTGATGCCCCGAAGTCTCTCGACCGTGCCCCGCGGCAGACTGTCGACGCGCATCTTGCGCCAATCGTCGGGCCGATCGCTCACATCGCCGAAAGCCACGCCGTTGTCCACCGCGAAGACTCTCGGGCTCCCGCTATCCGTCGAAACGAGAAAGTTCCCCATGTTAGCGTCGGCGTGCCTGATCAGGTAGGTCAGAATGTTCAGGTTGCCGAGGTGGCGCGCGTACACCGAATCACTCTCCGATCGCGCCTCGTCATAGACGTTCTCGTTGGTCACGTTGCTCAGCCAGTACTGCGCCACTACCAGGACGGAGGCCGTCTCGCTGAACGTAGGTTCCGGTGGGTACTGCGCAGGGTATCGTTCCAGCGGTATCGCGCGGGCTACCGTCGGCGGTACGACGTAGTCCTCCTCGTTCAGAAAGAGCTTCTGAATCTCGTAAGCCGCGATCTCGAAACGGGGACGGTTATTGAACGCGTCACCGCCCCTCGGGGCCGCCGCCCACTTGACGAGCATGACCAGTCCGTCGGAGAACCTCAGCGCAGCGTGTTGTGTTCTGTCCCCCTCGAAGCGGGTGTCCGTGATGCGGACGACCTCGAACTCCTCGCGGAGTAGATGCCGCTCGATGGTCTGGACCGGCAGAGAGATGTTCTCGTACTGGCCGTACCCTTCGACCGGACTGCCGAGGAGAGCCAGCAGGAGGGGGAAGGCCGGCGGAGCGCGGCGAACGCGCGAATGCCGGACTAGGGTGAGCACTCGACGTGTCGCAAGTCGCCGCTGCGGCAAGTGCTGGAGCGTCATCAGGTCTCCTCTGGATTCGCCCGTCTGCCTCAGCATGCGCCGCGCCCCGCTGTTCGTCAACGGGGCTGGCTGCCGCGGATGTCGGTGCCTCCCCCCCGGGTCGTTGGTGCGCAGCGCCCTAGGCTGGTAGTCCCAGGAGCACAGCGACCTCCCGCAGTTCCGCCGGGCCGGGGTGCTCCGAGTCGAGGGAGCGCAGCAGGGCGTCGAGTGTCTTGCGGAAGACGGGATCCGGCCGCTCTGGGAGTCTACTGGCCAGCGTGTTGAGTGAGCGCTCGCCGGCGAGGGTAAACCGCCGTGCCAACCGCTCCAGCAACTGATCGGTGAGCGCTCGCTCGTCCGGCGTGAGGCGATGGGCGGTCGCTTCGAAACTACGGCTGAGCCAGGCGGCGATGCGGCACTGGGGCAGATTGGGGCTCAGCGCGTCGCCGGCGAACTGGGCGGCCTGGAGGTGGGCGAGGACGCCGCGTGCGTACCGTGCGCAGGCACGCCTTGCGCTATCGACTAGCCGCTCCGGCGGCGTTACCGCTTTGCGCGTCCTGCTGTTCCTCAGAACCTCGAGAGCCGTCGCATGGTCATCGACGACGCAGCCGCTGGCGACGTCGCAGACCAGCCACAAGCCGCGACGCTGCCCGGCGCAGCTCACTCGCCAGTAGGCCACGGCGCGTGCCGTTGCCCCGTCAGCCGACGTGGCGGCAGAGACCGCGGGACGCTCGGACGATGCTGGCGGCCCGTCCTCGAATAGCGTGACACAGTCAGTATACGCCAGCTCTTCCGGATCGAGGGGCCCTTCCATCTCGTGCTCGACACGTTCGAAGGCGTCCGGGTCGTGGGCCAGCACGCGGATCTGTTCGAGGGCGCGCTCGCGGTCGCCGGGCGTGGCGAGTACGGGATGCTCGAGGCCGAGGGCGCTGCTGATGGTCGAGACCTTGCCCTGCAAGCGGGCCATGAGCCCGAGCAGGCGGTCGAGGTCGTGCGCCGGCACGAAGTGGTAGAGCTCGACACATTCGGCGAGCGCGCCCAAGCGATCGATGCGGCCGATGCGCTGCATCAAGCGCACAGGGTTCCAGGGCAGGTCGTAGCTCACCACCACGGCGGCGTCCTGCAGGTTGAGCCCCTCGCTCAGTACGTCGGTGGCGACGAGGGTATCGACGCGTTCGCGCTCGGGCGGTTCGTGGACTCCGTTGCTGCGCGGTGCGAAGCGTTCGATGACCTCGCGGCGGCTGGCGCGTTCGAGACCGAGTCGCGCGCCGCCGCTGTCAATCTGAGCGAGGTGCGGGCGATGCCGGAGCTGATGGTAGATGTAGCGGGCCGTGTCGCGGAACTCGGTGAAGATGAGGACCTTGCGGCCGGTGAGTGGGCCGTCGAGGAGTTCGATAAGCCTGGCGAGCTTGCGATCACCGCTGGGCCCGACAGCCACGAGCGCGGCATGGATTCGGGCGAGGATTTGCATGTCGCTCTCGAGGAGCCGCCGGAACTCGTGGATGCGCGCGGGCTCCATCGCCGGGGCTGGCAGCATGAGCTCGAAGAAGGCGAGTTGGCTGCCGGGATCGTCCTCGGGGCCGCGGAACGAGGCGCGATAGTCGGGTCTTGTAAGGACGCGCCCGGCGTCGATGGCGCGGAGCGCCGTGTTACACCAGGCGAGCTGCTGGACGACGGTGCAGCGTAGGGCCTCGGTGCTGGATTCGAGGCGCTTGAGCAGGATGATCTTCAACAGCTCGCCGGAGCATGCAAGCTGGTCGTCCGAGTCTCGGTCCTCGTCACCTGGATCGACGGTTGGAAAGCGGAGCTCACCCAACCATGCCTCGAGGTGCCCGAACAGCTCACCGTACGTGCTGGCGAGATCGTAGCGGACGGCCACAGGCGGCAAACGGCGAGGGAAGCGGAGCTCGAGTTCGCGATCACTTTGCGGGTCGCGGACGCGTATCTCACCGTATTGGGCTCGTAGGAAGCGGCGTGTACGGCGCAGCACGCAGGCTGAGATGATGGGCTGCACGCTGCCCGCACCCTCGGCGGCGCTGCGGAAGGCTTCGCGGTAGTCCGATACTCCCAGATGCCGGAAGGCACCCGGCGCGGCGAAGAGGTCGATGAGATGCTGGAGATCGAGGATCGTGTTGTTGATCGGTGTCGCCGTGAGCAGCACGAGCTTAGAGTGGCGGATCAGATCGGACAGGTTGCGGTAACGCTGCGTGCCGGGGTTGCGGAAGTTGTGGGCCTCATCGACGAGGACGAGATCGGCGCCGCGGTAGGACCCGGGGTCGAAGTTGCGGCGCCCCAGTGACTCGGTGGAGAGTACGGTGACACGACCTGCCTCGCGTACCCAGAGGTCGAAGGTATCGTCGGCGGGGGAGTGGGCCGGTGTGCCGCGCCGGCTCGGCTGGCTGCCGGCGTCGACCCCTAAGTACGAGAGTTCTCGCTGCCACTGGTCCCGGAGGGCGGCCGGGACGATCACCAAGCCGCGGCCACCGGAATCCAGCGTGCGCTCGAGCAGCCGCAGCCCGATGTAGGTCTTTCCGAGCCCCACGGCATCAGCGACGATCACACCGCCGAAGCGGTCGAGGATCGCGCAGGCGCGCTCGTAGGCGCGTTCCTGATGTGCTGCCAGCGCCGGCGCGGTGTTCGGCCGTTGAGCCGTGTGCTCAGGCCGAGGTACATCGGCGAAATGTGCCGCCAGGACCCGCCGGTACAGCTCCGCCGGTGATACCGTATCGATGGCCGCATCACTGTCCGCACGGTCCACGCTGGGAACGAGATTGAGTTCTGCCGGCTGCTCGCGGATGGACGTGGCCGCTGCAATCAGCCGGGGCAGGTGTGTGGCATCCTGCTCAGCGAAGAGGGCGCCGAAGCGCTCGCGGAGTCGATGGAGCACAAGCGGGCGCCGGTGATAGGTCAGCCAGCCGTCGCTCTGAGCGCCGCCGGTGAAGACGAGTGCGCTCTCGGGGAAGGCGCTGTCCGCTGGATAGAACAGCATGAACTCGGGCGTGGGTGTCTCGGTGACGAAGGTCCAGCGCCAGCCCGGCGGTGGATCGCTGAGCGGCGTTCTGGCCGTGACGACACGGACTCTTCCGGGTCCGGCCGTACGGTCAGCCTCACGTGACAGCCAGAGGATGCGCTCCGGATCGGCGAGGACCGCATCGACTCGCGCGGCGCTAGACCATAGCCAGCGGATGGTGGCCAGGGCCGCCCGGTCCGATGTCGCCGCGATGAGTTCGAGCCAGGGCGCCATGCTCACGCCTCACTGCACGGGTTCAGGAGTCGGGCATCGAACGCTCGCAGCTCCTCGAGTTCGCTGGGCTCGAGCCGGTAAAGACGGGCCACCAGCTGATCGAGCTCGGCCTGACCGTCAGCGTCGAGCCCGCCGGCGCTGTGCGCGCGTTTGCTGAGCTGCATGAGCTGTTTGAGAACAGCCGCGTCGGCCTTCTCGGGGAAGGGTAGGAGGGCGACCGTCCAACCTAAGTAGCGGAAGTAGCCTCCGGCGGCCCGTTCAGCGATCGCTTTCAGGTAGGCGCGGGCGACGGTCGAGTTGAGCACGGCGGCGACGAGGTAGGCGTCCTCCTCCGACGCGGCTGATACCTGGTAGACGGTGTTGAGGCTGATGATGGGGGCCAAGCCTCCCAGGAACGGCGCTTGCGGCGGCACGACCACTGCACCAGGGGCAGGAGCGATGTCGCGCCAGGCAACCCGGAGCCCCCACTTCTGCGGACAGACCCGGAAGAGGGTCCAGAAGAGCTGGCCCGGCTTGAGGTCGATCCGCTCCTTCAGCGCCCGCTCGTGCATCCGCACGTAGCGCCGCGTGGCTGTCGGCAGACTCGCGAGGACGCGACCTTCGTCGTCGTGTGTCCAGACGAGGGCGCGGTCCACCGAGAAGCGCCACGGTGCCAGGTCTTCGCCACGCAGCGCCGGGCGCAACCGGTCCGCCTCGATCAGCACACCCTTGCTACCGAGCCTCAATGCGGCCCGGCCCCTCCTTGCCGTGGCCGTGAGCAGCTCCCCGACGAACAGAGCGTTGTTGCCCGTGACGATCCCGCGCAGAGGGCGGCGGCCGGGTTGCGAGCCCAGCGGCGGCCCGGCAGCGCGCATGCGCTCGAGCGCGGCCCGTACCGCTGGCGGTGCCAGGACCCAGGGCGACTCGGGGTCCTCGGCGATCAGAGGCAGCCGTGCCTGAGGGAGGCGAAAGTCGAGGGTTCCCCCCTGCCGGTCGTGGAGCCGGACGGAAACCTGGTGCTGCGGGCACGGCTCCTCGCGCTTGACGATCAGGCCCAATGGATAGGTGGTGGCCTCGAACAGGCGCGCCGTGGCCAGGGAACAGTCTTCGAGCTGCAGGATTTGCGTGAAGGCGAGCAACCGGCGGCGAAGCGCACCGGCGGAAAGTCCGCGAGCCAGCTTGGCGGGCAGCAGGAATCCCAGCGCCCCGTTCTCCGCAAGCACCCCGAGGGCGCGCTCCAAGAAGAGGGCGCTGAGATCGAGCTGCGCGCCGAAGCCGCGCCCGGCGCCCGCGAGCCGGGTGCCCGTGCGCCAGCCTGCATCACGCAGGAACTGGAACCGTTCGCTGAGGAGGCGTCTCGACAGCCCCGACCAGTGGTGCGTTCGCACCCAGGGCGGGTTGCCCAGCACAATGTGGAAGTTAGCGGACGCCGTTTCGCGATCGGCGAAGTGGATGGGGAAGGAGAAGAAGGGGAGTTCCTCGGCCTCGCTTATGCGTCTGAGCAGACGCAGGACCTCGCTTTTCCGCCGCTTCAGCGTGGCGGCCGCCCGCTTCTGACTGCGCGTCAGTCCGGCACGCTTCCCGAACAGGTCGCGACCGCGTGCCGCCATCCGCAGATCCTGCCTTCGCGCGTCGATCTGCGCGGCCAGCTCGCCCAGGAAGCTCAGTGCCAGGTCGCGCTCGGCGCGCCGCAGGCTCCGCTGCGCACGACGCTTGTCAGCGCCGGCCGAATGAAAGTAGCGATCCCGCCGCCCCGCGAGCCGGGTGACTTTGCGCTGCCAGCGCCCCGCCAGCTGGCCATGGTCGAGGTCGGCGAGCTGAAGCAGGAAGTCGATGGGGTCGATGAGCGCGTCGCCCTGCCGGATGTTGATGTCGAGGTTCGGCAGCGGCGGCACATCGGCGACCGTCTCGACCTCCAGATCCACGCTGAGAGCGAGCCACAGGCGCAGCTCGCATAGCCGAACGGCCGCGCCGTTGATGTCGACGCCGTGCAGATTGCGCCGGATCATCTCCTGGCGGCGCTGGAAGCGGGCGAAGGAGTCGGCGGGCCTGCCTTCAAGAGCGTCGCGCAGAACCTCGAGACGTTGCAGAACGGCGAGCAGGAAGGCGCCCGACCCGACGGCGGGATCGAGCACCCGGATCGTGCGCACACGAGCTGTTAGCCGGTCGTGCAGCCACGGCTCGATGTGCAGACTACTGCCGGCCAGCAGCCCCTCGATCGTGTCGGCGTCGCAGTCCGTCGCGGCCGCCAGGTAGGCCACAAGCGCGCCGTCCACGAGACGAGCCACCAGGGCACGCGGCGTGAAAAAGGCGCCGGTGGAGCCACGAAGCGGCTCGGCCATCAGACCCTCGAATACCCTCCCGAGCATCTCCGGGTCGACGGCGACATCCTGATCGGCCGGCTGATCCTCGCGCAGCGTGAACTGGTACTTGTCGAGAAGCTCGTGGAAGATCGGAGCGAAGCATTCGTCGGGTACGTCCAGGCGGCGGTACTTTCGCTCCAGCACGTCACGTTCGAACAGGCCGCCGTTCAGATACGGCAGCTCGCCCAGTTGCTGGGCCTGGCGTCCTCGCCTTTCCGGTGCGCGGTTTAGAGCGCTGAAGAAGAGATGCTTGAGTCGCTGGCGGTAGAACGGGACGCCGTGGCTGAGGGAGTCCTCATAGAGATGACGGAGATAGGCGGTGTCGCCGGCGAGCCAGCCCTTGCGCTGGATGAAGTAGAGGAAGAGGAGGCGGCTGAGAAGCGTGAGCGCGAGATCGAGCCGGTCCTGTCCCGCGCTCTCGGGCACGCCCGTCAGCCCTGCGGCGACTTCGGCGCGATGCCGGCGGAACTCGGCGAAGAAGCGGCGCGTCACACCCTCGCGGTCGAGGGCACGGGCGTGGGCGAGGGCCAGGTCGCTGGCGGTGGCCGCGCCATCGGCGGCGAGGCCGGCGAGGATATCGAGTTCGGAGCGGCGTGGGGCGGCGGGATCAATCCACAGCTTCAGCAATCGGAAGGGACCCGAACCTAACCCCCAGCTCGCCAGCACCAGACGGCCACCGACCTGGGCCTCGAAGATCAGCAACGCTCGCCGCGTCGGGTTGTGTCGGTAGAGCGCAGTGGCGACACCGCGGATGGCTTGCGGGTCGAGTCGCCGCTCGAGGATGATGCGCAAGACCTGAAAGCCGGCGCAGCGGGCCGCTACCTCCAGCGTGAGCGGCTCGGACGGATCGAGCCCGAAGTCGGCGAGCGCGGAGTCCGGAACCCGCAGGCGGACGGGCTCGAACCCGAGGGCAGCCAGCAGCCGCGCCGGCGTGCTGCGCCAGCAAGCGAGGGCGTCCTGTAGCTTACGGATATCGACCAACGATGCGTCCCCCTACGCGACGACGGTCGTGTTCGCCAGTGTCGGCGAGATGCTGTGGAGGGGACGTCAACAGATCGGCATCCGAAACCGGAGCCACTGGAGGCGAACTCGCGTCAGCGTCCGCACGCTGAGCTGGGATTCGGCGCCCTTGCAGCGGGCGACGAAGCTTTCGATGTTGTGACCGTCAGCCACTCGTGATGAATGCATCCGGCTGAGCGCGGCCGTGCGGTAACGACCGTCCACCCCGTGCGGGCGTGAGGAAGCGATGAAGATCGAGCTGAAGGGCTGGAAGGCGATCGCTGCTCTGGTGATCATCGGTGCGGCGATCGTCTGGAGGTTCGCGGCCGAGCGCTCGACCCTGGCGAGCGAGGCGGCGGACGAGCTCAAGTTCTGGCTGCGCGCCGAGTACCTGGCCGCCGGCATGCAGGGGTTCGACCCGAGCCAGCTGAGCGAGGAGGAGGCACAGGCGAAGGCTGAGGAGCTTCTCAGCCTGAGCGAGATCGGGTTCACCTCGATTGGCGCCCGCGGCCGTGGCGACGATATCGTCGTGAAGGTTGAGGTCCAGGTGGCGGGCCAGGATCCGCCCGACGGCCGGCGGGTCCGCTACTTCCGGATGTCCCACAGCATCGTGACGGGTTGGCGGGTGAGGTACGAGACGACCGCCTTGTCGTACTACCTCAAGCTGTTCTAGCCGCCCCAGCGTTATGTCTGGTTGCTGGGAACATATGTAGTCGTGCTGCGCTTGCGTCCGTCGGGACGCAAACTAGAATTAGTTGCCCCTTATTCCACAAGACAGCGCCGGCGGGCCACGCTTCGCGAGTCTTGAGCTGGAGCTGGCCTTGCTGGTGACCTGGCCCCGGGGCGCGGCGCGCGATTGGCGTTGCTGTACGGTTCGTGCGCGACCGGCTCCAGACGGTGCTATCCGCTCAGGAGTACCTCTTCGCCTCGTCGCACGGTGGGTCCAATGCAAACTGTCAGCGCTAGGAGGGACGCAATGCTGAAGGAGTTCAAGGAATTCACCATGCGGGGCAACGTCCTCGACATGGCTGTCGGTATCATCATCGGCGTGGCCTTCGGCAAGATCGTGACATCGCTGGTCAACGATGTCATCATGCCGCCGATTGGCTTGGTGCTTGGCAAGGTCGACTTCACCAACCTCTTCATCAACCTCTCAGGTACGGCGTATGAATCGCTGGCCGCGGCGAAGGAAGCTGGCGCGCCGGCGATCGCGTACGGCGTCTTCCTGAACACGGTCCTCGATTTCCTGATCGTCGCGTTCGTGATCTTCCTGGTCGTGCGGCAGGTCAACAGGCTCAGGAGGAAGGAAGAGGCGCCGACGGAGCCGACGACGAAGGAGTGCCCGTTCTGCGTGTCGGCAGTTCCGATCAAGGCGACACGTTGCCCGAGCTGCACGTCGGAGCTCAAGGCCGCGTAGAGATTGCGCGCGTTGGCCCTGACGTCATCGGTCTGAAGCAAGCGTCGGAGGTACATCAGATGGAGAAGTACGAGAAGCTCGGTGCCTTCTATCTCGGCCGGCCGTACGACCTGGCGGAGAAGAAGCGGCTGGACGGGCTCATCCTCTACGACTCGAGGGACCTGGTCACGCACGCGGTCTGCGTGGGCATGACCGGCAGCGGCAAGACCGGTCTGTGCATCGGCTTGCTGGAGGAGGCCGCCATCGATGGCATCCCGGCCATCGTCATCGACCCCAAAGGTGACCTCGCGAACCTGCTGTTGACCTTCCCCGAGCTGCGGCCCGAGTACTTCACGCCCTGGGTGAACGAGTCCGATGCCGACAAGAAAGGACTCACCCTGGAGGAGTACGGGCGGCAGCAGGCGGAGCTGTGGAGGCAGGGGCTCGCCGGCTGGGGGCAGGACGAGGCGCGGATCCGGCGGCTGCGACAGTCGGCGGACTTCGCCGTCTACACGCCGGGCAGCACAGCAGGACTGCCGGTGTCGATCCTGGCCTCCTTCGCCGCGCCGGCGCCTGCGCTGTTTGAGGATCGCGAGCTGCTGGGCGACCGGATCAGCACGACGGTGACAAGCCTGCTGGGCCTGTTGGGGATCGAGGCCGATCCGATCAAGAGTCGGGAGCACATCCTGCTCTCGACGACCCTCGACGCCGCCTGGCGGGAGGGCCGGGACCTGGATCTTGCCTCCCTGATCCAGGCGATCCAGGCGCCGCCGGTCTCGAAGGTCGGGGTGCTCGACCTCGAGTCGTTCTATCCGGCGGATGATCGCTTCCAGCTGGCGATGGCGCTCAACAACCTGCTGGCGGCCCCGGGGTTCAGTGCCTGGATGGAGGGCGAGCCGCTGGAGATCGACCGCATGCTGTACACGGCGGAGGGCAAGCCGCGCGTCAGTATCTTCTCGATCGCCCACCTGAACGATGCCGAGCGGATGTTCTTCGTCTCGCTGCTGCTCAACCAGGTGCTGGGCTGGATGCGCGGGCAGTCGGGTACGACCAGCCTGCGGGCGATCGTTTACATGGATGAGATCTTCGGCTACTTCCCGCCGGTGGCGAACCCGCCGTCGAAGGCGCCGCTGCTCACGTTGCTCAAGCAGGGTCGCGCCTTCGGGCTCGGCGTCGTGCTGGCGACGCAGAACCCCGTGGATCTCGACTACAAAGGTCTGTCCAACACGGGCACGTGGTTCATCGGTCGACTGCAGACGGAGCGCGACAAGGCGCGCGTGCTGGAGGGGCTCGAAGGCGTGGCCGCGGGGAGTGGTACGCGGTTCGACCGCGGGGCGATGGAGGAGACGCTGGCCGGGCTGGGCAAGCGGGTCTTCCTGCTCAACAACGTGCACGAGGACGAGCCGGTCGTCTTCGAGACCCGTTGGGTGATGTCGTACCTGCGGGGTCCGTTGACGCGCGAGCAGATCAAGAAGCTGATGGAGCCGCGCAAGGCCGCGGCCGCGGTGACTCTGGGAGCGGCCGTGCAGGAGGCCCCTGGTAGACCCCTGACCCCGGGGGCCGGGCCAGGCGCCGTAGCCGCCCAGGCGCCGAGCGTCTCCGAACGGCCGATGCTGCCGCCGGACATCCCGCAGCATTTCGTGCCGCTGCGCGGCAGCCCCGGGGCGGGCCAGGAGCTCGTCTATCACCCGAGCCTGCTGGCGGCGGGAACGATTCATTTCTCCGATCGCAAGACGAAGGTCGAGGTCTCGGAGGAGACGGTAACGCTGGCACCGCTCGCGGGCGCCGCCGCGGTGAACTGGTCCGACGCCCGAGAGGTCGATGTCGATCTTGCCGATCTCGAGGATGCGCCAGCCGAGGCGGCCCGCTACGGTGAGCTTCCCGCGGTGGCGGCCAAGAAGAAGAGCTATACCGCCTGGAAGCGCGAGTTCACCGATTGGCTGTACCGGAACCGCAAGTTGGAGCTGTATCGCAGCGCGACGCTGGGCGAGTACTCGCGGCCCGGCGAGTCGGAGCGTGACTTCCGCATTCGCCTGGGACAGGCGGCGCGTGAGGCGCGCGACCAGGCGTTGGAGCGCCTGCGCAAGAAGTACGCGCCGAAGCTGGCGGGAACCGAGGAGCGGATTCGGCGGGCGGAGCAGGCGCTGGGCCGGGAGGCAGAGCAGGCGAAGCAGCAGAAGCTGCAGACGGTGATCTCGTTCGGCGCCACGCTGCTGAGCGCTGTGGTCGGACGCAAGGCGGTGAGCCGCTCCTCGCTGGGCCGGGCGACGACGGCTGCCCGCGGCGTGAGCCGCTCGATGAAGGAAGCCCAGGACGTGGAGCGTGCGCGGGCCACTGCGGAAGCGAAGCGGCAGAAGCTGGCGGCGCTTGAGGCCGACTTCCAGGCCGAGAGGGAAGAGATTCGTGCGAGCTTCGATCCGCTCGCCGAGGAGCTGGAGACGGTCGTGCTGCGACCGAAGAAGAAGGACATCACGGTGAATCTGGTGGCGCTGGCCTGGGCGCCACATTGGGAGATGCAGGACGGGGCGACGATGCCGGCCTGGGAGTGATGTGCCAAGGAGTGTGATCCGAACTCGCCAAGAACCACTGCGAGCCGGCTTCGGGTAGCGCTGAGAGGGCGGGGATGGGCCTGGACTAGCGTGCCAGCGCGCGCAGAGCCCCGAGGCGTTCGTTCACCGGCTCGACGGCCACCTCGTCGGCTGACACCTCCAGCACGTTCACACCGATCAAGCTCTGGTGAAGTTGGTCGAGGGCCTGGAGCGCCGCCTGGGCCTCGGGCAGCAGCATCTGTGCCTGCTCGTCGGGCCGGTACTTCTTGGCGCGTGCGGCGGCCACGACGCCTTCGACGGCCGCGACGAGTTCGTCGGCGGCCGCGACCGCCTGGTCGGCCAGAGCCGCGTGCTTGTCCCGGATGGACGCAGCGGCGTTGGCCACGCCATCGCGTAGCTGGCGGGAGCGCACCAGCTCGTAGTCGAGCGGCGTCGTGTAGACCGCGGCCACGGGCTTCTTGCGGGGCGGAATGAAAAGCTCAAGCCAGGAGAAGCCACGGGACTTGAGTCCGAGGGTATGCAGCAGGAACAGCAGGCACCAGAGGAACACGAAGAAGTGGGCCCATTGCATGCCGGGTGAGGTGAGATAGTCGGCCGCGATCAGGCCGCCGTTGACCACCAGAAAGACGAGCAGGTGCCTTTGGTAGAGGCGCCGGCGATGCTCGGCGACCCCGCCGGCGCCGGGCCGGGTGGCGACTCGCTCCTTGCGCACCGCGGGCTGCTGGCTCTCTTCCGTCACGTTCATCCTCCGAGTATCCCGCGCACCAGGTAGGCGATGGCGAAGCCGGCGTAGTTGCCCAGTGCGTAGCCGAGCACGCCGACCGCAACGCCCGGTAGCGCCAGCTCCTTATGGCCGCTTGCGATGGCCACCGCCATGGCCGTCGATCGGCCGCCGACGGCGGCCTGCGAGACGACGGCCAGCATCGGCACGGGGCCCCTGAGCGCCCGTCCCAGGAGAAACAGAAAGATACCATGAACGCCGACGACGACGAGGGTATAGAGGAAGACGGCCGAGCCCGCGGCCCACCGCCGCGAAGTTGAGGCTACCGCCCGTGTGGGTGCCGGTGAAGGCACCGGCCAACTTCCAGGTGACTGGTCCCAGGGCGTCGGCGACGAGCGCGGCGGTGGTCAGCGGGTCCTGAATCACGCGGCCTTTTCCTTGAAGATCTGTTGACGGATCGACGTATTGTGCAGGTGCAGGTCACGGTCGGCAAGCGGTTGGGGATGTGTGGAGGTGAGCCGAGCGTGATAGGGCCGGGCGTGTCCGGTGGCCGGCGGCAGATCAGACTCGATAACCAGGGCCGTAACCAGCGCACCGGCACGCCCCGGCCACAGAGTGACGCTCTGTGGCTCGCGAATCGCGGCGAGTCACTCCTCCGTGACGACGGTGAACGTGCGGGTTCGGGTCGCCAGCCGCTCGTTCAGGTGGTCCCAGATCTTCACGATGATCTCGTATTCGCCGGGCGGCACGTCGGGTAGCTCGACACGCAGGTGCTCGGTCACGCGATCGCGCTCCTTCATGTCGAGCTCGCGCCGGTAGCGCAGCTCGACACGATCGTCGCCGACGATGCTGAAGCCCCAGGCATCGGCCAGGCGCCCCAGGAACTGGGGGAACGGACCCTCGCGCTGCAACTTGTTCACGCGAACCGCCAGTGACACCTCGAAGCTGGCGTACCCTTCGGGGTCCCGGGCGAGGCCGTAGATCTCGTAGTAGATGTGGACGGCCTGGTACGGCACGTACACGCGCGCCGGGTTGGGCGTGATATCGTAGTCGGCGCGCTGCAGCGGCTTGAGGACCAGCGGCCTCAACAGCTCCGCCAGCAGGATGTCGCTCAAGCCCAGCGAGTCTTCCGGGAACAGCGTCGCCGAGATGGTGTCGCGCGTCGCCGCCGCACGCCAGGTGACCGCGTCCCGCGCCTCGACTGACACCCACAGCCGGCCCTCGCCGGGGACCAGCACTCGCCAGCTCTTCAGGTTGTCCGTGCTCGCGGTGTCCGCGTAGTTCAGGATCCTGACGTCGACGTCGTCCTTGATCCTCAGGCCTTCCAGGTTGCGCAGGAAGATGCCGGTCTCGAGTTCACTGCGCTCCACGTCCAGGTCCCGGCCCAGGTCTTCCAGCGGCAGCTCGGCATGGATCTCGACGGCCGCCTCCTCCGGCGAGCTGCCCCGGAAGCGGGCCACCTGAACGGGGATCGACAGTCGGCCGGCGATCGAGGGGATGTTGCCATAGAAGGCCGGCGCGCGGTACCGGTACTCATCGGCGACCCACTGGAAGTCGCTGGCAAAGCGCGCGTGGAAGTACCCGGGCGTTTGATCGAACATGAAGACGGGCCCGGGTCGATAGATCCAAATGATCCTCGTAGAAACACGGGCGATCTCGTTGGGTGGCCCGTAGCGGATGAAGATGATCCCGCGATCGGTTTCCCAGCCGCGGTAACCTGTCGCGGGCTCCGCGAAGCGCAGCTCCGCGTAGGCGACGCGAGCCATATGCTCGAGCCGCGTCTCGTTCGCCTCGGTCAGATACAACCGATCGGTCAGCCGCCAGAACGCCTGCTCAAGCTCGGTTCGGGATGAATCGTCCATCTCCAGATAGTCCTCCGCCGGCTTGCGGCGGAGCAGCGGCTCGATGCTGAGCAGCGGCGCGCGCTCCGGCTCGGGCAGCCGGGCCAGGGCGCGCTCGAAGGCGGCGGCCGCCTCGTCCTCGCGCCCGACCACGTGTAGCCCGAGCCCGAGGTACAGCTCCGTCTCGGGCCGGTCGGGATGAGCCTCGACGAGCTGCCTGGCGACGGACAGGTATTCGGTGAACTGACCGTCGTCCAGCAGGTGGACGAGTAGCCGCCGCGAGGC
>JBDHKG010000100.1:0-9953 GCA_039586495.1 Gemmatimonadota bacterium
CCCCGGTCGAGGAGCTGGCGTTCTACGATGTGAGCAACGGCCAGCTCGAGATCCTGCTGGTGGACGTGTCGCGCCTCCGGGGCTACGACCTCTTCGCGGCATCCAGCGAGCGCTTTGGCGACATTGTCGGGGATTCGCGCGGCGTGCCGCGACTGGTGATCGGCGACACGGTGCTCATAGGCTCACTGGATATCCCCTCCACGTTGCCGCGCTTGGTCGCCCAAGGGCTGGCCGCCGGCGGCATCGACTGGCCCGATCTACCGGGCATGCAGCAGGCGGTCGCCTCCGTACCGGGTCGACCGCTGGCCGTCGCAGACACGGTAACCGAGGGCGAGGGTGCGGTGGCCGAAGCGGAAGGCGCGGCTGAGACGCAGCCGGTCACGGAGCCGGAGGGTCCGGTCGAGACCGAGTCTCCGGGCGAGGGCAGGGAGGAGACCGGGCCGGCGACCGGTGCCCGGCCCGGCGTCGAGAGCGCACCCGCTCGCGAGCCCGAGCCGGAGGGTACAGCGACGGAGGGCGGAAGCGAAGCTGCGGTCACCACGGAGCCTGGCGATACCGGTGCGGCGGCGGCGAGCGCCGAGGGCGTGACCGAGGTAGACGAACCCGGGGACACCGCCGCTACGAGCCTGGCGGTCATCCCCGAGCGCCGCCCCTCGATGATCGAGCTCTATAGCCAGGACCCGGTGGGCAACAGCATCTCCGTCGTCGTCCTGATCGGCATGCTGCTCAGCCTCCTGGTCGTGGCCGCCAGACCGCGCGTCCCCATCTGGAGGCGTGAGCTGGGCGTCGAGATCGTGCTCATCTCACTCCTCGGTATCGGTGTCGCTTCGTATTTGACCTATGTCGAATCCCTGGGTGTCTTGGCGGTCTGCGGGCCGGTCGGCGACTGCAACACTGTCCAGCAGAGCCAGTACGCCAAGCTTTTCGGGGTCATCCCTGTGGGAGCCCTCGGGCTGGCAGGCTACGTGGCAATCATCGCGGCCTGGCTGGTGACGAAGCGCTATTCCGGCGCGGCCGCAGACTGGGCGCGAGTGTCGCTGCTGGGCATGACCGTCGTCGGGACGCTGTTCTCCGTCTACCTGACCTTCCTCGAGCCGTTCGTGATCGGCGCGACCTGCGCCTGGTGTCTGACCTCGGCGGTGGTGATCACCCTCTTGATGTGGCTATCCGCCCGGCCGGGGCTGGAGGCCTGGGCGCGTGTCCGCCGCACCAACTGAGCAACCATAGGCGACCCTCGAACAGCTACCGCGGTCCCCAGTCAGGAATGCTTCTCCGTCACGGTTGCCTGCCTGGTCTGACTTCCACATGATGGCGGGTGCCGGTTATTCCACTTTCAGCACTCACGAACCCGGGAGCGATCCAATGGGACCCTCGGCTCTGAATCCGACCCGCAGGGAGTTTCTCGCGAGCGTCCTGCCCGCCGGGGCACTGACGTGTCTGGGCTGCACGAAGCTGTGCGGCCTGTTTCAGTCGGCCCATGCCCAGGAGCCGGAACAACACAAGTTCCTCGCCGACTCCGGGATGAGTTACGCGGAAGTCTTCGGCTTCGCCTTCGCCAACTACTACATCCCGACCATGCACGGCCTCCGGGCTCAGATCGGCAAGGACGACTTCATCGCGATGCTCAAGGAAGCGTCCGCGGAGGCCGGCCGGCGCGGCGGGGAATACCAGGCTCGCAGCGTTCCCAGCAACGACCTTGCCACCTTCAAGGCCTGGGCGACCGATCCTGATCCTCTCTCGCAGCATGCGCTGAGCTGGGAGATCGTGGAGGACACGGACAACGCCTTCGAGGTGAAGATCAGCGAGTGCCTGTGGGCGAAGACTTTCCGCGAGGCTGAGGCCGCCGATATCGGCTACGCCGGCATCTGCCACGGAGACTTCGCCTGGGCACCGGCCTACAACCCGAAGCTGCGGATGGAGCGCACGAAGACGCTGATGCAGGGGCACGACTGCTGCAATCACCGCTGGCTCTGGGAAGGCTAGTACTCGGCCACAGCGATCATGACGCATAACAAGCGGTCTGGTCCAACACGGTGACGGAAGGAGATGACTTATGCGTGAGATTAGGCGGTTCCGAGTCCCCTCAGCGGTTGTTCTCCTGAGCTCGTTCGGCCTGCTGCCGTGCCTGTGCACGCTTGCCGCCCCGCAGGCCGCGGCGCAGGAACGCGCAACCGCGCAGGAGGTGTCGCCACCGGTGGCGCGGGTGATCCCCAAGCGGCTCGAGGCGCACGGGGACGTACGCATCGACAACTACTTCTGGCTGAACGAGCGCGACAACCCCGAGGTGATCGCCTACCTGGAGGCGGAGAACACGTACACCGAGGCCGTCATGGCCCATACGCAGGCGCTCCAGGAGATGCTGTTCGAGGAGATCAAGGGACGCATCAAGGAGACTGATCTCTCCGTCCCCTACCGGAAGGGCGACTACTTCTACTACACCCGTTGGGAGGAAGGCAACGACTATCCGATCTACGCCCGCAAGCGAGGCTCTCTGGACGCGGCTGAGGAGATCATGCTCGACGTCAACGAGCTCGCCGAGGGCCACGGGTTCACCTCCGTGCGCTTTCCGGAGGTGAGCCATGAGCAGAACCTCATTGCCTTCGGCCATGACAGCGTTGGCCGGCGCTTCTACAACATCCGCTTCAAGAACCTCGACACCGGTGAGATGCTGGAGGACGAGATCCCCCAGGTGACGGCGAACGTCGCCTGGGCCAACGACAACCGAACGGTGTTCTACGCCAGGCAGGATCCGGTCACGCTTCGCCGCTACCAGATCTACCGTCACACCCTGGGGACCGACCCGACAGAGGACGAGCTGCTCTACGAGGAGACGGATGTGGAGTTCGGCTGCTCCGTCTGGAAGACCAAGACCGAGCGCTTCATGATCATCGGATCCTTCCAGACGCTCAGCAACGAGTTCCGCTACCTCGATGCCGACGACCCCGGCGGCGAGTTCACGCTGTTCCTGCCTCGGGAGCCCGACCACGAGTACAGCCTCGACCACTTCGGCGACTACTTCTACATCCGCACCAATGACGCGGCTCAGAACTTCCGGCTGATGAGGACGCCGGTTGCTCACACCGGCAAGGAACACTGGGAGGAGGTCATCGCGCACCGGGACGACGTATTGCTCTTGGGCTTCGAGATCTTCCGGGACTATCTGGTGGTGTCGGAGCGTAAGGACGGGCTGCGACAGCTGCGCATCCGGCCCTGGTCCGGTGAGGGCGAGCACTATCTCGATTTCGGCGAGCCGGCCTACCTGGCTTACGTGAGCGCGAACCCCGAGATCGACACCAAGATCCTCCGCTACGGCTACACCTCCATGACCACGCCGAACTCCGTGTACGACTACGACATGGAGACCCGCGAGAGGACCCTGCTGAAGCGTGAGGAGGTGCTCGGCGGCTTCGATCCTGACGACTACGTGACTGAGCGGTTGCGTGCGCCCGCCCGGGACGGCGCCCGCGTTCCGGTGTCGATCGTGTATCGAAAAGGGCTGGCCAAGGAGGGGAGCAACCCGCTGCTGCTCTACGGCTACGGGTCCTACGGCTCCAGCATGGATGCCAGCTTCAGCTCGACGCGGCTTAGCCTGCTGGATCGCGGCTTCATCTACGCCATCGCACACGTGCGCGGCGGCGAGGAGCTGGGCCGGCAGTGGTACGAGAACGGCAAGCTGCTCAAGAAGAAGAACACGTTCACCGACTTCATCGACGTGGCGGAGTTCCTGATCGCCGAGGGCTACACGAACCCCGAGGTGCTCTTCGCGCAGGGCGGCAGCGCTGGGGGCTTGCTGATGGGTGCCGTCGCCAACATGCGCCCCGATCTGTTCAAGGGCATCACCACGCGCGTGCCGTGGGTGGACGTGATCACGACCATGCTGGACGCGAGCATCCCGCTGACCACCAGCGAGTACGATGAGTGGGGTGACCCCAACGAAGAAGAATATTACTGGTACATGCTCTCCTACTCGCCCTACGACAACGTCGAGGCGAAGGACTACCCTAACATGCTGGTGACGACGGGGCTGCACGACTCGCAGGTGCAGTACTTCGAGCCCGCGAAGTGGGTGGCCAAGCTGCGCGCGCTGAAGACCGACGACAACTTGCTCATCCTTAAGACGAACATGGAGGCGGGGCACGGTGGCGCCTCCGGCCGCTACCGGCGCTGGCGCGAGACCGCCTTCCAGTACGCGTTCCTGCTCGATCTGGCGGGCATAACCGAGTGAGCCTCTTTAGCCAGGTCTGACGGGCCGGGTGCCGGCGGCACGTGACCGCGTTGAGCGGCCGAGCGGTACCCGGCCCGCAGTACGGAGAGGACAGCTACTGTGCGCTCCTGGGGGTGACTGCGATGAGACGTGTTCTTCCTGTCGTATTGCTGTTGACGCTGGGCTGTGACGCCGGCCCCGTGGAAGTGAAGTCGGGATACGTGGATGTCGATGGTGCCCGGCTCTACTATGAGGAGGCGGGCCAGGGGACGCCGCTGGTGATGATCCACGGCGGCTTCCTGGACCGGCGCATGTGGGACGATCAGTTCCAGGCCTTCGCCCGGCGGTATCGGGTGATCCGCTATGACGTGCGCGCCCACGGTCTGTCCCGGAGCGATTCGCTGGCCTTCGCCGATCACGAGGACCTCCGCCAGATCATGGACGCGCTGGACGTCCCCAGGGCGGCGATCATGGGGCTGTCTATGGGTGGGGGAATCGCTGCCGATTTCGCGCTGGCGTACCCCGAGAGGGTGTCGGCCCTGGTGCTCGTCGGGCCCGGGCTGTCGGGCTACAGTTTCCAGAGCGAGGAGCTTGCCTCCTACGTCGAGGAGCTGACGGCGGCCTTCGAGACAAGCGATTCCTCGGCGGTCACCGAGACCTTCGCCAAGTGGTGGTGCGATGGTCCCCAGCGGACGCCATCGCAGGTGGATCCGATTGTCCGGCAGAAGGTCCTGGACATGCTCGCCGGGAGCGGCCAGCGCTGGCGGTACTATAACCTGGCTCAGCCCCTGGAGCCGCCGGCCATCGAGCGGCTGGGTGACATCAACGTGCCCACCCTGGCCGTGGTGGGGAGCATCGACGTGTCCGACGTCCTCAAGATCGTCGACATCATCGTTGAGCAGGTCCCCGGCGCACGGAAGGTCGTGATTCCTGATGTCGCCCACATGGTGAGCATGGAGAAGCCGGAGGAGTTCAACCGCGTCGTGCTGGAGTTCCTGTCCCGGCTGTGACGCGTTGGTCGGCGCAAGGAGCGGAGGCTGCGCCTAGTATAGCCTCGTATCGGCTCGTGTTGCGCTTCTCTGGCCGCGGGCACATCATGTTGGCGCGGGAGATCAGCTGAGGCTTGGGCGTGTCTCTCCAGTAGACGGGTTGCAAGGAAGACCTGTGCGTTGTCCAGCGGTGCCGGCAGGCATCGGTCTTTTTTTGCCGATTTTCCCGCCGACTGGCAAAACGATTTCGAGAAGGAGGGAACCATGCGACCGGTTACTCGACTCACTACAGCGATCGCCTGCGCGATTGCCCTGGTTGGTGCTTGGACGGCGAACCTGGCGGCTCAGGAGCGGCTGTCGGCTACGTGGCCGAAGAGCGCCAACGCCGAGGCGCAAGCCCTTATTGATAGGGGCGACCAGCTGCTCGGGGAGCAGAGCTATTCCGCAGCCCGGGCGCAGTATGAGGCCGCGATTGAGCTGATTCGCGCGGACGACGATTTCCCGAGCACCGCTCTGTATCGCACTGCTGCCTCGTACTGGCACGAAGGCAAGCCGCAGACTGCAGCGAAACTGCTCGATGATCTGGCTGGAGAGGCGGCGACTTTCGGTGACCTGGTCTCTCAGGTCTGGGCGCTCGCCGACGCTGCCTGGATCCATGGTCAGGTGGGCCACAAGATCGACATGGACGTCCGAGTGGAGCGCCTGAGACAGCTGCTCAAGTCGGCCTACTTGCCGGCTGAGGTGCGCCAGGAGGTTGTGTCCAAGCGTCTCGGTGAAGCTACGACGCTGATCGAGCAGTAAGTCCGCTCGCACGATCGCTGGAGGGTCGGGTTCCCGCCGACCCTCCGACTTTCAGGCTCCCGGCTCGAGCGACGCGAACGATCGTGACCTCGGTCGGGAGCCTTCAGAGCAAGCCTCCGGCACTTGGCCCCTGAGGCCGAACCTGCGCCTGCGCGGTGAGCTCGCGGCGGGTGAGCTCAGCGCGCTTCGTTGAGGCGTTGCCCTCGTCTACGCGGTGGTGAGCTTCGCGGTCCTCCAGGCCGCGGACATCATGCTTCCTGCCCTCCATCTTCCGGAATGGACCCTGACCCTGCTGGTTGTCCTGACGCTTCTGGGCTTCCCCATCTCGCTCGTGCTCGCCTGGGCGTACGACCTCACGCCGGAGGGAGTGAGGAGGACGGAGCCGGCGGTCGCGGTGCCGGAGCCGACGACGGGCCCGCGCGCAGCCTTGCCGAAGCGGACTGCACTGGCCACCGCCGCCCTGCTCCTGATCGCGCTGCTCGTCGTTGCCGGCTCCATCTGGTGGGTCACGCGGCCCGCGCGAGGCGAGGTCCGCTCAGTCGCCGTGCTCCCGGTCGCTAACCTCAAGGGCGATCCGGAGCAGGCCTACTTCGTCGATGGCTTGCACGACGTCCTGATCGGCGAGCTGGCCGGGATCTCCGATCTCACGGTCATCTCGCGCACGTCGGTAATGCGCTACCGGGACACCGATCATTCGATGCGCAAGATCGCGGCCGAGCTGGGGGTGGACGCGCTGGTCGAGGGGAGCGTCTTCCGGGCCGGCGACACGGTGCGGATCAACGTGCAGCTCATCCGTGGGTCGCCGGAAGATCACCTCTGGCAGGACCGTTACGAGGGCCGGCTGAACTGCGCCTGCAACGGCGCTGCAAGCGTGAGAATGCCGGTAGCGAGCGCAACGGAAACAACCAGGTGCTTCATGGCGCACTACTCCCTGAAGAGTGCTACATTAGACCCAAGCAAGTTGCAGGCTCGAACCTGAGGCCACGAATCACAGCACCCGCCAACAAGCCGTCGATGGCCTTCCAGCGCATGGCGGCTACGCTACCAGAGCGCGATTATCAGATCGTCAATTCCACGACGGTGCTCAGCAAGAGAAAGAGGGCAGCATTCGCGCTGCCCTCCTCCTCACAACGGTTAGCAGGGGTTTACTGCCTTACTGGTCGCGCGGTCTTTTCCGCAGCAGCGGGTACTCCTGAGGTCTGTCCGGACTCTGCGCACGGACCGTGCGCTGCGCGGGCGGAGCCGGTTGGATGCTCTGCCGGGTGAGCGATGTCGTCTCGTTGGTCAGCTCACCGCCGCAGCCGTTCTGGATGCCGTCAAGTTGGTCAATGCCGTCGAAATTCCCGTTAAACGTTCCAACGCACAGGCCAGCGATATACTCTATGATCATGACCACGCTGTCGGCGACGCCACCGGTGTTGTTCGTACCAGTGACCGTTGGCGACAACGTGGCACACCCTGCCCCGCTGAACTGCCCGGACCCTGTGATGTTCCTGCTCAGGTCCTCCGTTAGCGAGAGGCTCAAGTCGCACGTCGTAGTTCCGCCCATGATCGTCATCGTTCCCGACCACGACCCCGTCACGCCCACCCAAACCGTCACGTCCGCCGCGCCGCTCTGACCCTCGCTGGTCGCCGTGATTGTGGCTGTCCCGCTAGACTCGCCGGTCACGACACCCATGTCCACCGTAGCCACCGTCTCGTCGTCACTCGACCAGGTGATTGTCCGCCCGGTGAGCGCGTTGCCCTGCGCATCTTTCGGCGTCGCGGTCAACTGCGTCGTCAGACCGGCACGAACCGTGTCCGCCGCCGGCGTGACCTCCACCGACGCCACCGGCGTCACCACCGTGATTTCAGCCGTCCCGCTCTCACCGCCAGCGCTGGCGCTAATGTCTGCGATCCCGTCTGCCTCACCGGTGACCAGCCCGTCTTCGTCCACCGTGGCGATGGCCTCGTCCTCGCTCGACCATGTCACGGTAAACCCGCTCAGCGGATCGCCTGACTCATCCCGCACCGTGGCCGAAAGCTGAACCGTGGCTCCAGGCGCAATGGTCGCGGTCGCTGGCGTGACCTCCACCGTGGCAACAGTCGGGCCAGTCGCGTCATCGCCGCAGGCGCTCCACGACAGTACGCCGACGATCAGGGCCGGGATTGAAGCTCGATACCATTTCATAGCAAACCTCCATATGAGGTTGGGAAGATACCTGCACGCACATTTGACTTGCTCTCAAAGGCGCGGCCAGTACATGGACTTGCCTGTGCCTACGGAGGCGCCCGTTGATGCGGCGGAAGCTGTTCTGTCGTGAGGCACTGCGCGAAGATGGCCGCTGCACGCCAGGCTAGCGTACGGACAATTACTTGGCCGATTGCCGCGGCTGACTCCCGGGCGTCGGGGAACTCGACACAGCCGCCTCAGCTAACCGCACGCCAGCAGCATAGCATCTCAGCCGAGCACCAGCAACCGGTTGGGAGCAAGGCTGCCATTCTTTGCCTCGCGGAGGTTGCCCTGCTGACGATCTGGCCTCCCAACGGGATGGGGATTGCGGATAGATCGGGCTAGCCGGTAGAGTAGTAGGCAGCGGGAGAATCACCGAAGTTGTTCTTGCCTGTGTCGCACCTATCTGCGCGTCGCCAGCCCCTCGAGCACATCCGTGCGCTGCTCGCACTTGGCCTCCTTCTATCGGCATGCTGGCCAGCGCTCGATCAGCAGTCTGACTGTGTTGATTTGATCTTCTTCGACGTTGGCCAGGGCAAGGCTATCGCTGTCCGTTCACCGGAAGGCAACGTCGCCGTGATTGATGGTGCGATTGTTCAGCGGCTTCGAGCGTATGGTATCGAATCAGTCGAGCTTGGCGACTTGCGAAAGCGATTGAGCGGCTGCGCCAGTCGTCGGAATAATCGGACGCAGGCTAGCGGAGTCGGTACAGAATCCCCAGGTTGATGTGGGATTTTTCGTAATTCTTCGGGCTGCGCCTGTGGTAGTCCAAGCCACACTCGGGCACGGTAAGGGACCGGAACCTTACAACCAGTGCTACAATCCACATGCAGAGACCGAACACGGAAGGGAGGCACTGGCGTAACTGACTAGGAAGGCGAAGGTTGCAAGTGAGCGCCGGGGTGGCGGAATGGCAGACGCAAGGGACTTAAAATCCCTGGCCCTTCGGGGCGTGAGGGTTCGAATCCCTCCCCCGGCACTAAGTAATACAACGAGTTACGCGATCGGCGTCGAAGCGGCTGTGCTGGAGTGTACACCAAAGCCTCAACCATTATCTCCAGCCACGACCAAGGCCCGGCTCGGGCGAGGGTGAGGAGAGCCGGGCCCTCTGCTACCGCGCGGCCCGCGACCGGAGATCCCTCTTCCAGTCCAGTTGAAATCGCTTGACCGCTACTTGACCACCCCACCCCACATTCCAGGCACGCTGAGAGGCTTGGCCATTGTGGTCCCGGTACACCTTTGTTAAGGGCGGATCGCTGAAACCACGTTTCTGGTGCAGCCGCCGCGTGACGCTATGGACAAGATCAAGTTCATGCTCATCAACCCGACATCGCCCCTCTGGCGCGCTCGCGAGGGCGAGCGTCCGCGCGGCCCTCGCGTGTTCCGCTTCTCGATGCTTCCGAGTCTGTGCGTTGCGGCGTCTATGCCGCCCGAGGTGGACACGATCATCGTCGACGAAGACGTCGAACCGATCGACTTCGACACGGATGCCGACCTGATTGGCATCTCCTTCATGACATCCAACGCGCCGAGAGCGTACGAGATCGCGGACAGGTTCCGGCTGGAGAAGGGCAAGCCGGTGATCTTCGGCGGCTACCACCCCAGCTTCATGCCGCAGGAAGCCATTCAGCACGCGGATGCGATCTGCATCGGCGAGGCCGAGTACAACGTGCCGCGCATGATGGCGGACTTCATGGCCGGGCGGCTCCAGCCGTTCTACCGGAGCAAGCTCGTAGATCTTGCGGAT
>JBDHKG010000101.1:0-9857 GCA_039586495.1 Gemmatimonadota bacterium
GGACGAGGTGATCTTCGAGGAGTTCAAGGGCACGGGCAACATGGAGATCGTGCTCGATCGACATATCGCAGACAAGCGGATCTTCCCAGCCATCGACATCAACCGATCGGGCACGCGGCGCGAGGAGCTGCTGCTCGACGAGAAGACACTGAACCGGATTTACCTCCTCAGGAACTTCCTGGCCGACATGCCGCCGGCAGAGTCGATCGAGTTCCTGCTTCAGCGCATGAAGCGCACTGGCGACAACACGGAATTCCTGAACAGCATGCAGGAGGCCTAAAGCAGGGGCAGCGGCAAGTTCAGTCCTCGAGCAACTCCTCGTACCCCGGGTTCGGCACCAGCTTGCCGGACTGCATGATCTCCCGGTCCCAAGGGAAGACCACGGTCGCTTCGGTACACAGCGCATAGTAGTCTGGCACGTAGCCACCCTCGTGGATCAGCGAGGTCGCGGTTCGCACCTCCGTGGGACCCACGTCACGCACTGCGGCCAGCGCCAGGCGCAACGTATCACCGCTCTCGCAGATCTCGTCCACCAAGAGCACCCGTTTGCCGGCCAGCTGAGGCGGTGCCGCCGAGAGGATCTCCGGCCGGCCGCGCGCGCCGCCCTCGGACTCGCGCCGCGTGATCTTGATCGCATGGAAGTCCTTCTGAAGCATGGCGGCGATGACCGCCCCGGGAATCACGCCGGCTGCCGCGATCCCCACCACGACTTCGGGATCGTAGTCCTGGGCGACCTTCACAGCGAGGGCACGGCAGAGCTCACCGAATAGCTCCCAAGAGAGCTCCAGTACTCCCTCATCAGCGGCTTCTGGGGTTCTGAGATCGGTCACCGTGCCCCTCCTCGGCTGAACAAGTGAATCACCGCGGTCTCAGATCTGACGCCCGCACCTGGCTCGAAGCTAGCGCCCCAGGCGCGCGCGAGAAACCGGCGCCCGCCGCGAACGCCGGCGGCGCGCCGACGTGCAGCTCGAACTCCTTGTGGGCGCGGCCAAGATACCCGGTGGCCGAAGGCGCGAGCAAGCGTCCCGTGATCCGCATGCTTGAGGCCAGCCGCTGTCCACCTTAAGTTGGCTACAGCTTCGGTCTATCTTCGCATCGGCCACCGCGGGGAAGAGGAGAGGGGTTGTGGTCAAGGTCGAGAATCCACGCCGCGAGCGCATCGTCGAGCGCTACCTGGAAGAAGAGCTCCGCGAATCGTTCATCGACTACTCGATGAGCGTCATCGTGCAGCGCGCGCTGCCGGACGCCCGCGACGGGCTCAAACCCGCCCAGCGTCGCATCCTCTACGCCATGCACGAGCTTGGCCTGTCGCCCGAGCGCTCTTACAAGAAGAGCGCGACGGTGGTCGGCGACGTGCTGGGCAAGTACCACCCGCACGGTGACGTCGCCGTCTATGAAACGCTGGTGCGGATGGCGCAGCCGTTCTCCACACGCTACGCGCTGGTGGACGGCCAGGGTAACTATGGCTCGATCGACGGCGATCCCGCTGCGGCCTACCGCTACACTGAGGCGCGGCTCGCACCACTCGCCACCGACCTGCTCCGCGACATCGATAAGGAGACCGTCGACTTCCGGCCGAACTTCGACGGGCGACTCAAGGAGCCGGAGGTGCTGCCCGCCGCCTTCCCACAGCTCTTGGTGAACGGCAGCGATGGTATCGCCGTCGGCATGGCGACCAAGATCCCGCCGCACAACCTGCGGCAGATGGCCGCCGCAGCCGAGCAGCTGCTCGTGCGCCCCAATACCTCGGTGGCCAAGCTGATCGAGATCGTGCAGGGGCCCGACTTCCCAACCGGCGGTTACATCTGGGGCCGCGAGGGTATCGAGCAGGCGTACCGGACCGGGCGTGGCCGAATCGTCATGCGCGCCCGTGCCCACGTGGAGCAGGGCGCCTACGGCAAGCCGTCGCTCGTGATCACCGAGCTTACGTACCAGGTGAGCAAGCAGCGCGTGATCGAGAGCATCGTCGAGCTGGCTCGCCGGGGCAGGCTCGAAGGCTTGACTGACGTGCGTGACGAGAGCGACCGCGACGGTGTGCGGATCGTGCTCGAGCTCAAGCGCGACGCCAACCCCCGCAAGCTTCTGGACAAGCTGTTCCTGAAGACGCAGCTCCAGTACACGTTCGGGGTCATCGCCCTCGCCCTCGTGGACGGCGTGCCCCGTCAGCTCAACCTGAAGGAGATGCTCGAGGTCTGGATCGAGCACCGGCTATCGGTGATCGTGCGCCGCACTCGCTTCAACCTGGCGAAGGCGGAGGAGCGAGCTCACATCCTCGAAGGCCTGCTAAAAGCGCTGGACCGTATCGATGAGGTCGTCGAGATCATCAAGGCGAGCCGCACGCCCGAGACCGCGGCGAAGAATCTGCGCTCAGCACTCAAGATCAGCGCCAGGCAGGCGGACGCGATCCTGGCAATGCGGCTCAGCAAGCTCACCGCCCTTGAGACCCGTGAGCTGCGGGAAGAGGTGAACCAGCTGACCAAGCGGATCAAGACGTTGAGCGGGATCCTCGCCGACGAGAAGCGCCGCCGCGATCTGGTCCGCCGCGAGTTGAACGCCATCGCGCAGCGCTACGGCGCTGGCCGGCGTACCGAGATCCTGCCGGACAGCGGTCGCTTCCCCCTCCCTAGCGGCGACGCGGAGCAGGAGATACACGTCTTTCTCACCCACTGGGGCTATCTGAAGGCGATCCCCGCCCGCAGCGCTAAGGACGACGGCGGCCTGGCCGCTGCGGAGAGTCTTGAGGCGGAGCGCGACGACTTCGTGACGCGGCTGTGGCTATGCAAGTCAGATGACCAACTGCTCGCCTTCACGCGTGACGGCCAGGTCCATGCCGTGCGCGTCAGTGACCTACCGCAGGGAACGCGCTCGTCGCGCGGCCGGCGCCTACGCGACCTTCTCGAACTGGAAGAGGAGATAGCCGCCGTGCACACGGTGCGGGAGTTCTCAGACGACCGCTTCGTCGTCAGCATCAGTCGCAAGGGCCGCGTGAAGCGGACCGCGCTCTCCGAATACCGCAACATCCGAGGCGGCGGCATCATCGCGGCCGGCATCGATAAGGGCGACGAGATCGTCGACGTGCATATCACCGGCGGCCAGAGCTCCCTCGTCGTCGCCACACAGAACGGCCAAGTCATCCGCTTCGATGAATCGGAAGTCCGGCTGATGGGGCGCTCGGCATCGGGGGTGCGGGCCATCCAGCTGGCCCGCGCCGACCATGTCACGGCCCTCGCCGTGCCGCGCCGTGACGCCACGTTGCTGGGGGTCACCGTGGAAGGCTATGCAAAGACAGTTGCTGTCGATGACCTGCGCACGCAGGCGCGTGGCGGCAAGGGGATGCAGCTGCTGCCGGCACGCTTCAAGGCCGGCGACCTCGTGGGCTTTCTCGACCTCCTGCCCGATGAAGGCGTCGTCGCCTTGACGCAGTCCGGCGACGCCTTGCGCCTCGACGCGCCCGAGCAGGGGAACGGCGGGCGCAGCGGCAAGCCGGTCCGGCTGCCGCTTCGCGGCCGCAAGCTCGTCGGGCTCGCCCGGACCGCCATCCGCCGCTCGGCGCCGCGGGCCGGCGAAGCCCAGATGAGCCTGCACATTTAGACGTTCGCGCATGCAATATCGTCACCTGGGAAGCTCAGGAATCAAAGTCAGTGCCATCTCCCTCGGCAGCTGGCTCACGTTCGGGCACAAGACGGAGGAGAGGGTGGCCGTGAAGTGTGTGCGGCGCGCCTTCGAGCTGGGCATCAACCTCTTTGATACGGCCAACGTGTACGCTGAGGGCCGAGCCGAGGAGGTGTTGGGCAAGGCGCTGGCACCGCTGCCGCGCCACGAGTGCGTGCTCGCAACGAAGGCCTACTTTCCAATCGGCCCCGGGCCCAACGACCGTGGCCTGTCACGCAAGCATATCTTCGAGCAGGTGCACCTGAGCCTGCGGCGGCTGCGCACCGACTACGTTGATCTCTTCCATTGCCACCGCTACGATACGGAGACCCCGCTGGACGAGACGCTGCGAGCGATCGACGATCTGATCACCCAGGGGAAGGTCCTCTACGGCGGCGTGAGCATGTGGTCGGCGGAGAACATCGCCGACGCCGTGCGTCTGGGGCGAGAGTTGAGGCTGCGGCGGCTGGTGTCGAATCAGCCCCAGTACCATATCCTGCGGCGCGAGATCGAGACGAACGGTGTGCTGGAGATCTGCGCCCGCGAGGGGCTCGGCCTCCTGGTCTACTCGCCGTTGGCGCGCGGGGTGCTGACCGGCAAGTACACGTCCATCGACGACGTGCCGCCCGATTCCCGTGCCGCCGACGAGCGCGGCCGGCAGTTCATGGGGCCCTGGTTCTCGGAGGAAGGCCTGGAGAAGGTCGGGCAGCTGAAGGTGATCGCCGAGGAAGCCGGGCTCACGCTCCTTGAGCTGGCCATCGCCTGGTGCCTGCGCCGTCGCGAGGTCTCCTCGGCAATCACCGGCGCGACGAAGGTCGAGCACGTGGAGGGTAACGCCGCCGCCGTGGAGGTCGAGCTTTCCGACGAAGTCGTCGCCGCCATCGACCGGGTGGCTCCGGCATAAGCCACGGCACCGCCGGCCGCAGGGCGTTACACGGGCTCGACGAAGACTTCCATCACACCGCCGCAAACGGCGGGGCTCCAGGACAGGTAGTCGTCGGTGAGCTCCACACGCACGAGCCTGGCCACGCCCGTCTCGATCACCTCGCGCGCCGCCTCCAGCACCGCCGCCTCGCCGCAGCCACCGCCGATCGTGCCCTGCTGCTGACCGTCGGCGCCGATGAGCATCTTACTACCGGCCTCCCGCGGTGTGGAGCCCCTAGCCCGCACCACGGTAGCCAGCGCCACGGGCTGCCCGGATTCCGCGGCGCGTACCACCGCCGCGTAGATCTCGCGATCGTCCAACTCCTACTTGCCTCCTTGCTCCGTCTCGCGGGCCGGCGCCACGCGGTCGAGCACCCGCTCCTTCCCGCCAAGCGCGCCGCCGCTGCCGCCGCGCCGGACCGCCACGAGCTCGGCGGCGATGGCGAGGGCAATCTCCTCAGGCGTCTCGGCGCCGATGTCGAGCCCGATGGGCGCGTGCACCTGGGCGAGCCGCGCGGGATCGACCCCGTCGCGCACCAGCGCCTCGAAGGTCGCCCGCACGCGCCGCCGGCTGCCGATCATGCCCAGATAGGCCGGGCGGGCCTCTCTCCTCAGCAGCTGCAGGATACAGTCGTAGTCGTACTTGTGGCCGCGGGTCACCAGCACCACGTAGCTGTCTGCCCCAACGACGACATCCCTGAAGGGATCCTCATAGCTCACGACCTGGACCCGAGTCGCCTCAGGGAATCGCTCGCGATTGGCAAACTCAGGCCGGTCGTCGATGACCGTCACCCGGAAGCCGAGGGTCGCTCCGAACCGGGAGAGCGCCTGACCGACGTGACCCGCACCGACGACGAGAAGCTCGGGTGCGGCGTACTGCGATTCCACATAGAACGCCCAGGTCTCGCCGTTGAGTTCGAGCTCGCGGACGCCGCATGCCCGCGCTGCCAGCGCCTCGCACGCCAGCTCCGCCGCCCGCCTGTCCAGCTCCGCCGAGCCCAGTGTCCCCGTCACCTCGTCGGCGGCAACGACGAGGCGCCGGCCCACGGCATCATCGACCGGGGCCTGCACAATCGTCACCAGCGCTACGGGCGTGCCGCCCTCCAGCGCCGCAATAGCCTGCCGCGCTGCCTGTGCGACCGAGATCGCGTCAGCGTGACTGCGACTCACTCGAACGCTCCCAAGTACTTTTCTAAATCGGCGGGCGTATCCACATCGATGAGCACGCCGTGGTCATCCACCTCCACGTCCTCCGCCTCGTCAGCATAGCGACGCACCACAGAGCGTGCCCCATTCGGAAGATCGCCGTGCAGCAACTCGTCGAACACCGCCGCGCTGAACAGCACGGGGTGACCGTGCCGACCCATGTACGTCGGTCGCACGATGGGTGCGCCGCGATGCTTGAAGGCGTCGATCAACGCGGCGACCGTCGGCGAACCCACCAGCGGATGATCGACGGCGAGTGCGACCACAGCTTCCACGCCCTGTGGCAGGGCACGCAGTCCGGCGCGCAGCGAAGCGATCTGCTCTGTATCAACGCCGCCGCCCCGAGTCGTGCGACCACCGGCGCCGGCTGCGACCTCGCTGAACTCCGGGTCCTCGGCGTTCAGCACGACGACGACATCCTCACAGCCGCCCAGGCTGAGCGTGCGCACTGCCCGCTCGAGGAACGTCTCATCACCTACCTTGAGCAGCGCCTTCGGCCGACCCATCCGTCGCGAGCGGCCACCGGCGAGCACGATTCCGGCGATCATGGCTGGAAAGATGTAACCAGCCCCGACATGCGTCAAAGCGATGGATCAAGATCACCAGCGCGCGACACGGCTGCTCCGTCACATCCGCGGTCTCAACCGCTCTTCAACGCAGCCAGCAGTTCCTCGACCGACGTGAACTTCACGCGCGGACGACCCCGCTCAGAGCCTCTCGCTTCTTCCAGCTCCCGGATGCGCTGCCAGTCCGTCCAGGAGACGAAATCCGGCTGGTTGGAACGGACAAGCTTTTCCGTCTGGGCCGGGTCAGGGCACGCGGGATTCAGCAGCACACCGGCAGCTGCGTCTTCCAGCATGCAGGCCACGGTCTCGCCGGCGTCAGGCTTGTTTGTGCCAATGAAACCCACAGCATCGCGCTTGATCCAGCCGGCGACGTATAAGCCCGGCAGCGGCCTCCCCGTCTCAAGGTCGAAGACGCGACCTTTCTCGTTGGGGACGATCGCGCGGCGCTCGTCGAAGGGGAGACCGGCTAGCGGCTCACCCCTTTGGCCAACCGCGCGAAAGACCAGCTCCACCGGCAGCTCCTCGTAGCGGGCGGTGGGTCTTGGGCGAAGCGACCCATCCTCGCTCACGTAGAGTTCGTTCCTGACCAAACGCATGCCGGTGACTTGACCTGAGTCATTGCCGCACAACTCCACGGGCGAGACCAGGAAGCGCAGCGTGAGCTTCTTCGGCTTGCGACTGCCCGGTCGGCCTGCGAAGCCCTGGAGGATCTCGAGCTTCTTGACCACCTCCCTGTCATGGCTTCGGTCGAGAGCGGCCTGGCTGAGCGCGTCGAGCTGCACCTCCTCCGGCAGCACGACGACGTCCGCCCCAGGCAGTTCGCCGAGCTCTCGGAGCTCGGGGTTCGTGAAGGCAGCCTGTGCCGGTCCGCGGCGGCCGATGAGGTAAACCTCCTTGACGTTGCTATTCGCCAAGGCTTCAGCCGCACGTTCGGCGACATCGGTGGTGGCCAGCTCTTCGGGAGTCCGGCAGAGGACGCGTGCCACGTCCAGCGCAACGTTACCCGCACCGACCACAGCGACGCGCTCTACCGAAAGATCGAATTCGCAGTCGCGATAGTCGGGGCGGCCATTATACCAGGCAACGAACTGCGTGGCCGGATGGCTCCGTTCCAGGTCCTCGCCCGGGATATCCATGCGGCGATCGGTCGGGGCACCCGTGGCACAACAGACCTGGTGGTAGTGAAGACGGAGATCGTTGAGGGTAATGTGTGTTCCCACCTCGACGTTGCCGTAGAAACGGAAGCGCGGACTGGCCGCGACCTTCTCGAAGGCACTGGTCACGTTCTTGATCTTCTCGCGGTCAGGAGCGACACCGAACCTGACCAAACCGAAAGGCACTGGCAGCCGATCATACATATCCACCTGGACGACCAGCTCCTCTTGCCTGAGCAGCTTCTCCACAGTGTAGAAGCCGGCGGGCCCTGATCCAACGATCGCCACCCGCAGCGGCTGGGCCTCTGTACCCGGTCCTGTCACCCCTCGCTCCTCGTCGCTATTTAGCGTACCCCGTCGGGGTCAGCACCGCCCCTGTCGGGAACGGCACAATCATAGGAAACCTGCCAGCGCCCGGCGACCGGGGCATGCGCGCCTGGCCCGGTTCCCAGGGGCCCAGCCCAGCTACTGTGCCGGAAGGCGAGGCGGAGCTAGGTTGTGAACGGTCACTGCGACAGCCCAATCCCCATCGATAAGCCCGTATGTCTGCGCACAAGGCGCCGCGGGTGAGGGCTGCCCTGCCAACCGCAAGAGCCAGTTTGATCACGGAGTGCGACCCATGAAACGTCTGTTCTGTATCGCTGTGACGCTGGCGATAGTCGCCAGTCCCATCTCCGCGCAGGAGCGCCCGCTGGGAACGCTCCGCGAACAGGCCGAGATCCAGCAGCGCTGGCTAGAGCTGCGGCTCGAGCGCATGCTGCCGCGGCTCATGCGAGAGCACGGAGTGGACATGTGGGTCATTCCGATGCGCGAGTACAACGAGGACCCCGTGTTCCGGGCACTGGTCTCACCAACAACTTTCGCTGCGCGCCGCCGGACCATTTACATCTTCTGTGACCGCGGGCCCGAGGAAGGCGTCGAGCGCATCGCCATCGGTGGGAGTTCACAGGGCGGCCTCTACCGCGTGGTGCTCGACCCGGACGCGGCCGTGGGCGCAGCTGCCGGACAGGAGCGGCGAGCCGAGCCCTTCGGGCCCGAACAGTGGAAGCTCCTGCCGCCGATCGTCGAGGATTGCGATCCACAGACCATCGCCGTGAACATCTCTCACACCTTCGCCTTCTCCGATGGCCTGAGCGCCGGCGAATGGGAACAGATGCAGCAGGCGCTGCCGGAGAGATACCGCGAACGGATTGTGCGCCGAGAGCGGCTGGCACTCGAGTACGTCGCCGAACGTCTACCGGAGATGCTGCCGATCTATGTGGAGATGATGAAAATCGCGCATCAAATCATCGCCACGGCGTTCTCCGACCAGGTGATCACCCCGGGAATCACGCGCACCCAGGACGTCGCCTGGTGGATGCGGCAGCGCCTGAACGACGTGGGCCTGGATACCTGGTTCCGGACCTCGGTCGAGGTCCAGAGACGGGGCGTCGCGATGGGCGACTCTGCCAACCCGGTGATCCTGCACGGCGACGTTCTCCACTGCGACGTGGGCGTCACGGCACTCAGGCTCAACACCGACACTCAGCACATGGGCTACGTCCTGCGCCCCGATGAGCTCGAGGTGCCCGAAGGACTCAAACAGGCCCTGGCCGCGGGCAACCGGCTCCAGGACATCGTGATGGAGGAGATGGAGCCGGGACGGACCGGCAACGAGGTGCTGCGACGCGCGCTGTCACGCATGCGCGATGCTGGGATCAACGGAACCGTCTACAGCCACCCCCTCGGTGACCAGGGACACGGCGCGGGGCCGCTGGTCGGGCTGTGGGACCGCCAGGAGGGCGTGCCGGGCCGCGGTGACGTCCCGATCCGCCCGAACACCTGGTGGGCCATCGAACTGCAGGCTACGACGCCCGTGGCCGAGTGGGATGGCCAGGAAGTGCGCATGGCGCTGGAGGAGGACGCGTATCTCGATGAAGACGGAAGACGTCACTGGGTGCTCGGCCGTCAGGAGCATTTTCACGTCGTCCGCTGACTGCGACAGATTGAGTAGCGAACCTCGCTCCAGCACAACCAGTGGGACAACAACTGAGGAGGATCTCTGATGCCTAGTCCGCTCACACGCCGTGGGTTCTTCCAGCAGAGCTTCGGTCTCGGCCTAGGCGCCTTCCTGTGGCAGACTCATCATCCACTCTGGGGTCCGAACGGTAGGCACCACGTGGTTCGAAGGCCGGGCACAGATACGACCCCGCTCATCATTACGAGCCATTCAAACGAGACCGGCCGCAAAGCAATGGAGACGGTGTGGGAGATCCTCATGAACGGCGGCTCGGCGCTCGACGCTGTCGAGAAGGCGACCAACATCATCGAGGATGATCCCGAGGACACCAGCGTCGGTTACGGCGGTCTCCCCAAC
>JBDHKG010000015.1:0-35447 GCA_039586495.1 Gemmatimonadota bacterium
GTATCCGCCGTGGGTGTTGGAGACTTGCGGGGCGCTCTCCCTAGTACGAGAGGACCGGGAGGGACTGGCCTCTGGTGTACCTGTTGTCCTGCCCGGGGCAGCGCAGGGTAGCCAGGCCGGGACGGGATAACCGCTGAAAGCATCTAAGTGGGAAGCCCACCCCTAAACGAGGTCTCCCAGAGTGTTAAGCTCTCTGAAGGTCCCCAGGAGACGACTGGGTAGATAGGCGGCAGGTGTAAGCGGAGCGATCCGTTGAGCCGAGCCGTACTAATCGACCGTGCGGCTCAAGACCCTTCTAAAAGACACCCGCAAGCACGGCACCGGCTGACGCGTGGGCAAGTCCCACGCCGCTCACCCAACTCGAGCTTTGGCTTCACCAAGAGTGTCCGGTGGCCATAGCGAGGGGGAAACACCCGATCCCATCCCGAACTCGGTAGTTAAGCCCCTCAGCGCCGATGGTACTGCGGGCGCGAGCCCGTGGGAGAGTAGGTCGCCGCCGGCCGCTAAAGACGACGACGCGCTCCTCTGGAGCGCGTCGTCTTTCTTGTGGGGATTTTTATCGGGACTGTCGGGGCGGGAACGTCCAACAGGGTACAGCGATTACTCAGTACCGGGGGCTTTGCCTGTTCCGATGTCTGCAGGGACTGAATGTTCGATTCTGAGCGGTGACCAGCACAGACTGGACGTCCCGTCAACCTCCTTGCTATCTTACCTGGGGACACCAAGTTACGAGTGTGGCCACTTGTCTGAAGCGAACGGATACTCGGCCCATAGCGAAGCGTACCGGTGCGGTAACGTTGTGCTTGCCGGACGGCCCAACGTGGGCAAGTCGACGCTCCTCAATGCGCTCGTCGGTGAACACCTCAGCATCGTGTCACCCAAGGCGCAGACTACTCGCGAGCGGGTGTCCGGCATTCTGACGTCGGACGCGTACCAGGTGCTTTTTGTCGATGGGCCGGGGCTGATCGAGCCAAGCTACGCGCTACAGGCATCGATGCGGTGGAGCGCCCTGAAGGCGATCGAGGACGCGGATGTCGTTGCCTATGTCAGTGATGCCACGCGGCCGGACACGCTGCCAGACGCCGACTTGGCCGATGCGACGGAAGGGCGGTCGTTGAGCTTTATGGTCGCGATCAACAAGATCGACCTGGTGGATGAGGGGACCGAGGCGGAACTGGCAAGGCAGGTCCAAGCCTGCGGCTACGAGGTCGTGTCGATTTCCGCCCTCACAGGCGCGGGATTGGACCAACTGCTGGGACGGATTGTGCCTCTTCTTCCCGAATCTCCGCCGCTGTTCCCGCCCGAAAACAGCGCCACGCAGCCGGTTCGCTTCTTTGCGGAAGAGTTCGTTCGGGAAACGTGCCTGGACTTATTTCGCGAGGAGGTGCCCTACAGCATCGTCTGTCGCGTGGAGGAGTTTCGAGAGGAACAGGACCCCGTATACATTCGAGCCATCATCTACGTTGAGAGGGAGAGCCAGAAGGGGATCGTCATTGGCCGCGGTGGCTCTGCGATCAAGACGGTCGGCGAAATCTCGCGTGCGAAGATCGAAAGTCTTATCGCTCGCCGCGCCTACCTTGAGCTGCGAGTGAAAGTGATGCCAAGTTGGCCTCGCAAACGGGGACGGCTGCGTCAGCTCGGGTTCGGGCTGCCCCCCAACGCTCACGGTGGACAGCGACGCCGTTAGACTGTAGATAAGAGATAGGAGGACGACCGGTATGCTGGATAAGGCGCTGTTGGAGGTTCTAGTTTGCCCGAAGTGCCACGGCGAGCTCGAGTACCGGCCCGAGGAGGCGGCCCTCTTGTGCCACGCGTGCCGACTGCGGTACAATATCGAGGACGGCATCCCAGTTATGTTGATCGATGAGGCGAAGCCTTTCTAGCCCGGCTGTCCTGACGGCCCTGTTGGGCTTGCTCGGCGCTCCCGTAGCCGCCGGGGCGCAGGGGTCCATCAATCCAGAGGGCGGGCCGATGCGGTCCGGCACGGAGTCAGAGGGCGCTGAGTTCCTGTTGTTGCCCGTCGGAGCGCGCTCGGTTGGTATGGGCGGGGCCGTAACCGGGCTGCGGGGTGACGGTGAGCTGGTGCTGTGGAACCCGGCGGGAGTGGCGGACCTGGACAAGCGGCGCCTGCTGGTCAACCACAGTGAGGGGGTGTTCGATACGAAGAGCCAGGTGCTGGCACTTCTCTGGCCCACGAAGTCGTTCGGCACTCTAGGGATTACCTATTACCTCGTCGACTACGGAGAGCTTGCCAGCACGGACATCGACGGCTCGCAGCAGGGCACGATCAACTTCCGCAATCAAGAATTCCTCGTGAGCTACGCCACCCGCGTCATTGGCCCACTGGAGGCGGGCGTCAACTATAAGCTCATCCAACTGGTCTTCCGTTGCGACGGTGTGTGTGCCGAGCAGCCGTCGTTCACCCGAACGACGCACGCGTTGGATCTGGGCCTGATCTACGATCGCGTGGCTGGCCTGCCGGTATCTGTAGGCGGCTCAATCCGCCACCTGGGATTCGCACTGCGGGGCGCCGACGAACACGATCTGCTACCCACGCGGGTCCGCATCGGGGTCGCGTCCGAGGTGCTGTCGTCGTTCACGAGCGACTCGACGTTCGCGTTGGCGATTGCGCTGGATCTCGAGGATCAGTGGCGTGACCTGGGGGCGCCAGATCTGATGGTCGGGTCGGAGTTCGGCGTGGTGGAGCGGTTCTTCGTGCGGGCCGGATACGCCTTTCTAGACGCCGGCCTGGGCGGACCGTCCCTGGGGCTCGGGCTTATTTACGACTGGTTCTACCTCGATCTGAGCCGTGGTTTCAATGACATCAGTACGGCGACAGGTGAGGAGGCGGTGCAGGTCAGCTTCGGTGTGATGTTCTGAGGGCTCGGTTGACCCGGCGCGTGCCCTACGAAGCCTTCCTCGGGAAGGCCTTTTTGTTGCCTAATTGGAGTGCCTAGGCGGCGATGGTCGACAAAGGCTCAGTCCTCCGCTTCCTGCGAGAACGCGCTCAGCGGCCCGTGAGGCTCAAGGAGTTGGCGCGGGCGCTGGGGTTGGAGGCCAGCGAATACAGGCGGCTCAGACGACTCCTGCGTGAGCTGGAAGAGGCAGGCGAGATCTATCGCGTGCGCCGCAGGCGTTACGCGGTGCCCTCGCGCATCAACCTGGTCGTAGGGCGCCTCCAGGTCACGCGCGCCGGTCACGGCTTCGTCATTCCGGATGCGGGGGACGGGGACGTCTTCGTCCCGGCCTCGCGATTGGGGAACGCGTACGACGGCGACCGTGTGGTTGCAAGAATCGAGCACCAGCGGCGTGGTCGGAACCGTGAGGGGACGGTGGTCAGAGTCCTGGAACGCGGGCGCAGTCAGGTTGTGGGCGTATTTCATCGATCTGGCCGCTACGGGTTCCTGGTCCCGAGCGAGGAAACGTTGCACCGGGACGTGTTCCTACCCGGGGGCGCCGAGGCCGGTGCCCGGGACGGGGAGGTGGTTGTGGCCCGTATCGTGGACTGGGGAAGCGACCATCACGACCCTCTGGGCGAGGTGGTGGAGGTCCTGGGTCGTCCGGAGGAGCCCGGAGTAGACGTCCTGGCCATTGTCCATGCCCACGAGCTGCCGACGGAGTTTCCACCCGAGGTTATCAGGGAAGCGGAGGAGTTGGCCCGACGGACCTCGCTCGAGGCAGTTCTGCCGGGGCGGCGCGACTTTCGCGACCTACTGACTCTGACGATCGACCCGGTTGACGCCAAGGATCACGACGATGCTATCTCGATCGAGCAGCTTGAGCGCGGGCGCTGGCGCGTGGGCGTTCATATCGCCGACGTCTCCCATTTCGTGCGGGGCGGATCAGCCACCGACCTGGAGGCGTTTCAGCGGGGCACCAGCGTCTATCTTGTGGACCGTGTGCTGCCGATGCTGCCCGAGGTGCTCTCGGGTGATCTCTGCTCGCTAAGGCCCGGCCAGGATCGGTTGACCTTGTCGGCTATCCTGGAGCTGGAGGCGACCGGCGCGCTGCGGTTGCTGGACCTCGCTGCCGGGGTGATTCGTAGCCGCTACTCGCTCAGCTACGAGGAAGCGCAGGACGTCATCGATGGCAGGCGACCCGCGGAACGGGACTTGCGTAGGGCGCTAAGGGACCTGCGAGATCTGGCCAGGGAACTGCGCAAGCGTCGTCAAGCGCGTGGCGGACTCGATTTCGATCTGCCGGAAGCGCGTGTGATCGTCAACGCCTCCGGTGAGCCGACCCAAGTGCAACAGGTGCTGCGGCTGGACACGCACCAACTGATCGAAGAGTTCATGATACTGGTCAACGAGGCGGTCGCGCGTCTAGCCACCCGACAGGGCGTTCCTTTCATCTATCGGGTTCATGAGAACCCGGACCCGGACCGATTCGAGCAGCTGCGCGAGTTCCTCACCGGCCTTGGCCTCGAGCTGGCGAAGAACGCCTATCGCTCGCCGCGGCCGCTCCAGAGGCTGCTGGCTACGGTGGAAGGGCAGCCCGAGGAAGCCATAGTGTCCACACTGGTCCTGCGTAGCATGAAACAGGCTCGCTACAGCGCTGCGCGCGGTAGCCACTTTGGCCTGGGTACCCGTGCCTACAGTCATTTCACGTCGCCGATCCGGCGCTATCCCGATCTGGTAGTCCACCGAATCGTTCGTGCGGCATTGCTCGAGCAGCGCCCGGTTCCCGAAGACCTGAGCGAGCGCCTGGAAACGGTGGCCGCCCATGCCTCGCTGCGCGAGCGCCGAGCGATGGAGGCCGAGCGCGAATCGGTGGAGGTTAAGAAGCTGGAATTCCTGGAGCGCCACCTGGGTGATGTGTTCGGCGGCACGGTCAGCGGGGTGACATCCTATGGTCTTTTCGTTCTCCTGGATAACGTGCTGGCGGAGGGACTCGTGCACGTGAGCCAGCTAGAGGACGACTACTACCACTACCTGGAGGACGAGCACGCGCTGGTGGGGGAGGCTCGCCGACGGCGGATTCGCCTCGGGGACCGGGTCAACGTGCAGGTGGTTTCGGTGGACCGTGAGGCCCGGGAGCTGGATCTGACACTGGTCGACTGAGGGGGTGCAACTGTCAAATTGACGGCGTGATAGCCGGGCTATAAGATTCAGCGGATTTGTGGGAGGGTACTACCAGGCAACGGTGCGGATGCCGCTACCACCGGTCATCGTATTTTACTCGTCTGCCAACTCCCAGCCGCCACAGGCGTTGTCGAACCATGTGGCGGAGCGGGAGTTTCGGCTCGTCAGGGCGACGGCCGCTACGGAGGTCGTGGCACTGGTGAACCGTGGCCACCCATCGCTGGTCGTTCTGGACGGCGACGGTGAGATCGGGGAGGTCTGCGATCTCATCCGGACGCTGAGGTCGGACCCGTTCAGCGCGATCGTCCCGGTGATTGTCTGGTCGGAGGAGGCCGGGAATGATGTCATCGACCGTATTCTCGCGGCGGGGGCCGACGACTTCCTCAAGCGCAGCATGGACGAGCGCGAGAAGTTGCTGCGGCTCAGCAGCGTGGTGCGCCGGGCGGAGCGGGACGTCGGCGTTCACCCGACGACACGGCTGCCGGGAACGGCGATGATCGAGCGGGACATCGCGGCGCGGCTCGCGGCCGCCGAAGACTTCGCCGTCTGCTATGCGGACATCGATAACTTCAAGGAGTTCAACGACCGGTACGGGTACACGCACGGGGATCGGGTGATCCTGCTGGTCTCGAAGATTCTGCGCGATGTGGTGAAGGCCTTCGCACCTTCCGGTTTCATAGGACACATCGGCGGCGATGACTTCATCTTCAATGTGTCGCTGGATATCTTTGAGACGTGTTGCCGAGAGATCATCTCCATCTTCGACACGTTGATACCGTTCCAGTACTCAGAGGAGGATCGGAGAGCCGGCTTCTTCTGGGGCAAGGACCGTCGAGGGCAGTTGCATCGCATACCGTTGATGACGCTGTCAATCGGCGTTGTGACCAATCGGCAGCGGGGCTTCACACACACCGCTCAGGTGGGTGAGCTGGCCACAGAGATGAAAGCATATGCGAAGACCAAGCAGGGCTCCATCTTCGTGGTCGATCGACGGCACGGTCAACGCAACACTCGACTCCAGAAGAGGCCGAGCGAAACAACGGAGGCTGTGAGAAAGCAACCATGAACGTCTTCTGCCCGCAGTGCAAGACCGTCTTTCGAGTTGATCCACGCAAGGTGCCGGCGGAAGGCGTGCGTGCCCGCTGCTCAGTCTGCGGAGGCGTTTTTGAAGTTGTTCCCGAGAAGAAGCCGGCTGTACCGCTAGGCGTGCCAGCAGCGCCAGGCTCGGCCCCGGCGCAGGCCACGGTCGAGCCAAGCCCGGCGCCGCCCGCGCCTGCTGCCCCAGCACCCGCGCCGGCCGCTGCCGCCCCGGAGCCGCCGGCACCACCGCCTCCGGCGGCGCCAGCGGATCGCGTGGCGCGTCCCTTCGGGCAGGCCGATCCCGAAGCGAGGGCCCGGCGGTTGGCTCGCGCCCTCATCTCTGATCTAGCCGCTTATCACCCTGAGCGGCAGGAGATCGGCCTCAGGGAGGGCCGCTTGAAGGAACTCTTCCAGGAAGAGCTGAAGAAGTCGTGGCAGGAGTACGTGGAGCACGTAGGCATCGAGATCGCCAGGAGCACTCCGTACTTCCGCGACGCGCTCAACGAGATCCTCGCCAGGGGCAAGAGAGTGTTCTGAAAGTGGTCTAACCGCGGCCGAGGTGCAGTGTGCGCGCCGGATTGGGGCCGCCTCGAGCCTCGTAGATCTGGAAAAGGTCCGACTTGGCCGGTTGACCGCGCCAGGGCCGGGCAGCCGCTCGCGTGGGAGCACGAGGAGCTGGGGCCGTCCGAAGGGGCGGCCCTATTCTTTGATGGTGATTATATTTAGGGGGATTATCATCACTAGATTCTCAACAGTGAGGTAGGGTCATGGCGGTCGCGACAGAACTCGGGGTGCTCAGAGGGCTGAGAGAGCGCATCGACGAGCTCAGGGGGTACCTTTGACATAGCCGCCAAGAAGGTTCGGCTGGCCAGGCTGGAAAAGCAGACGGCCGCTGCGGGCTTCTGGGAGGACGCGGACACGGCCAGGGCCGCGATGCAGGAGATCAATGAGCTGCAGAGCTGGGTCGATCCCTGGGAGGAGGCTGATCGCAAGGCGACGGAGCTGGCCGAGCTAGGGCAGCTCATCGAGGCCGAAGGTGAGCCCGGCATGGAGGAAGAGTTCCGAGCGGAGGTGGAACAGCTGGAAGCCGAAGTCGAGGAACTCGAGTTCCGCAACATGCTGCGGGGGGCTGATGCGGGGCGGGACGCGCTTCTGACAATCCACCCAGGAGCCGGCGGCACGGACTCCCAGGACTGGGCTGAGATGCTCATGCGCATGTACACGCGCTGGGCCGAGTCGCACGACTTCGATGTGGGGGTGCTGAACCTGGTGCCCGGGGAGGAAGCGGGGATCAAGTCGGTGACCCTGGAGGTACGGGGGCGATACGCGTACGGATACCTACAGGCGGAGAAGGGTGTGCATCGCCTGGTGCGCATCTCGCCTTTCGACCAGCAGGCTCGCAGGCACACTTCCTTTGCGTCCGTATTCGTCTATCCTGTCGTGGACGACGCGGTCGAGGTGGATGTGAAGCCTGAGGATCTGCGCATCGACACGTATCGCGCGTCGGGCAAGGGCGGGCAGCACGTGAACAAGACCGACTCGGCCGTGCGCATCACCCACGTCCCCACAGGAATCGTCGTGTCCTGCCAGCAAGAGCGAAGCCAGCATCGCAATAGGAATACGGCGATGAAGATGCTGAGGGCAGCGCTGTATGAGCAGGCGATGGAGGAGCGGCGCAAGCAGCGTGAGAAGATGGATGAGGCGAAGACGGAGATCGCCTGGGGTAACCAGATCCGCTCCTACGTATTCCAGCCGTATACGCTGGTGAAGGACCATCGCACGGACATTGAGCAGACCGATGTGCAGCGTGTGATGCAGGGCGAGATAGACGAGTTCATAGTCGGTTATCTCAGGCGATACGGGGCTCAGACGGCATGACCGAGACCGGCGAGGCACAGCACGTCATCCGGGCGCGGCGCGAGAAGGTCGAACAGCTGCGCGAGATGGGCGTAGAGCCGTACGCGTACCGCTACGAGCCTACAACCTGTGCTGAGGCCGCGGTCCGCGATTACCTCACCGTCGGCGAGCAGAGCACGGTGAACGTGCGGCTGGCGGGGCGCGTGCGGTCGCTGCGCCTCCACGGAAAGACGACGTTTGCACACCTTGAGGATCGGACAGGCAAGATCCAGGTCTATTTCCGCCAAGATGTCCTGGGCAAAGCGGTGTACCGAGTGGTCCGTCTTCTGGATCTAGGGGATTGGATCGGGATTGAGGGGGCACTGTTCCGCACCCGCACCGGCGAGATCACGGTGCGCGCCGACGAACTGCAGCTGCTAGCCAAGACGGTGCGCCCGCTACCCTTTGGCAAGGAGGAAACGGGCGAGTCCGGCGGTTCGGTGATCCATAGCGGCTTCGCCGATCTGGAGAGTCGCTACCGGCAACGCTATGCGGATCTGGCCGTACACCCAGAGGTGCGAGCCCGCTTTGTCGTCCGGACGCGCGTGCTCCGGGAAATCCGCCGGTTCCTCGATGACCGCGGTTTCCTCGATGTGGAGACGCCCATCCTGCAGCCGATCTATGGCGGCGCGACAGCGAAGCCGTTCAAGACTCACCACCGCGCGCTTGACGCGGAGCTCTACTTGCGGATCGCCGACGAGCTGTACCTGAAGCGCTTGGTCGTCGGCGGGCTGGAGCGCGTGTACGAGATCGGCAAGGTGTTCCGCAACGAGGGGATCGATCGAACTCACAATCCCGAGTTCTCGATGCTGGAGCTCTATCAGGCTTATGCCGACTACGAGGACATGATGGAGCTCACCGAGGCGTTGGTGCACCACGTCGTGGTCGAGGTGACAGGCTCATCCACCGTCTCGTACCAAGGGCGGCAACTCGACTTGCGGCCGCCCGCACCGCGGCTCAGCTGGCACGAGGCTCTGCGGAAGTACGGGTCGGTCGATGCCTCGCAGCTCGAGGGGCATGCGCTGCGCGCGGCGGCCCTTGAAGCTGGCATCGAGGATGCCGACGCGAAGGGGCGGGCGGCTTTGCTCGACGGGCTCTTCAAGACGCTGGTGGAAGAGCATCTCACCGGCCCGGTGATCATCTACGACTACCCGGTGGAGCTCAGCCCCCTGGCCAAGCACAAGCGTGGCGGCGATTCGGACGTCACCGAGCGCTTCGAGCTCTATGTGGCGGGCCGGGAGATCGCCAATGCCTTCAGCGAGCTCAACGATCCGTTCGAGCAACGAGAGCGCTTCGAGGCACAGGTCCGCATGCGTGAGGAGGGCTGGGAAGAAGCCCACCAGATCGATGAGGACTATTTGACGGCGCTTGAGTACGGTATGCCGCCCACTGGTGGTATGGGGCTGGGGATCGACCGGCTCGTGATGCTGCTCACTGACAGCGCGTCGATCCGCGAGGTGATCCTGTTCCCGACCCTCAGGCCGGAGTGAGCCGATGCCGCTGGAATTCTACCTGGCGTCCCGTTACCTGTCGGCGCGAAGCTCGTCACGCTTTCTCAACCTGATCACGATCATCGCCATCGGCGGGATTTGTGTGGGGGTCATGGCTCTGATCGTGGTCATCGGGGTCATGGCGGGGCTGCAGAAGGAGGTCAGGGATCGGATTCTAGGCACCAACCCACACATCATGGTGCTGGCCTACGGCGAGGGACTGAGGCTGGACGATTGGGAAGCTGCTCTCCTTGAGGCCCGTGAGGACCCCGACGTGACGGTTGGGGAGCCTTTCGTGTACACCGAAGCCCTGATCTTCCAGGACGTCGACTACCAGCAGGGTGTCGCCCTGCGCGGCGTGACATCCGACGCCACGGAACGGCTGACGGAACAACTGCTCGTGGGCAGCTGGGACTTCGATAGCGGCGCGTCCGCTCTCCCAGGGATCGTGCTGGGATTCCGGCTCGCGGACCGCCTGCTGGTCTATCCAGGCGACACCGTGAATCTGGTGTCCGGGCACGGAGCCGAACTCACCCCGGCAGGCTTCATCCCCAGGTTCAAGAAGTTCGAGGTGGTGGGGCTGTTCAGGAGCGGCATGTTCGAGTACGACAACCAGATGGGCTACGTGTCGCTGGCGGCGGGCCAGGACCTGGTGGGCCTCGACGATGCCGTGACGGCTCTGGCCCTGTATGTCAAGGACCCCTGGCAGGCCGATGTGGCGGCGCAACGGATCGAGACCGAGCTTGGCTACCCTTACACCCTCAGGGACTGGAAGCGAATGAACGAGGGGCTGTTCTCCGCGCTCAAGTTGGAGAAGATGGGGATGACGCTGGTTCTGCTACTGATCGTGCTCGTCGCCGCGTTCAACATCGTCTCCAGTCTGATCATGGTGGTGACGGACAAGACCCGGGAAATCGGGATCTTACGGTCGATGGGGATGACCGCAACCGGCATCCTCAGAGTCTTCATGCTCCAGGGTCTGATCATCGGGGTCGCCGGCACCGTGCTCGGTCTTTGCGGGGGGCTAGCGTTGAGCTGGGCGATCGACTACTTCGGCCTCATCTCGCTGCCCGGGGACGTCTACCTGATCAGCGAGATTCCCATCACTCTAGATCCCCTCGACCTGGCATTGATCGTCGTTCTCAGCATCCTCATCTCGTTCACGGCGACGATCTATCCCTCACGACAGGCGGCACGCTTGGCGCCCCTGGAGGCGATCCGGCATGAGTAGCAAGCCGACGGGGCCGGGAGATCGGTCGCCCGCGCTCAGCCCAACGCTGGCGGCCGAGGCGATCTTCAAGTCGTTCATTGACAGCGACGGGTCGGAACTCCCAATTCTCAAAGGGGTGGATTTAGAGGTGCAGGCGGGGGAGGTGGTGGCAATCGTGGGGGCGAGTGGCGCCGGAAAGAGTACGCTGCTTCACCTTTTGGGTGGCTTGGATCGGCCCACGGCTGGGGAGGTCTACCTCGACGGGCGGCGTCTGTCGCAGCTGGACGACCAGCAGCTGGCTGAAGCGCGCAACCGCCGCATTGGCTTCGTCTTCCAGTTTCACCACCTGTTGCGAGAGTTTAGCGCGCTGGAGAATATTATGATGCCGCTGCTCATCGGGGGCCTCGAGAGGATGCAGGCCCGAACGCGGGCTGAGGCGCTGTTGCAAGCGGTGGGGCTGGAGCAGAGGAGCGGCCACAAGCCCCCACAGCTGTCGGGTGGGGAGCGTCAGCGGGTCGCCGTAGCCCGGGCGCTGGCCAACGATCCACTGGTCCTCCTTGCAGATGAGCCCTCGGGCAATCTAGACAACCAGACGGCCGAGGGGCTGCACGAACTGTTTTTCCGGCTGCGTGACGAGCGAAGGTTTGCCGTCGTGCTGGTCACGCATAACCGGGAACTCGCTCGCCGGGCCGACCGGGTACTCTGGTTGCACGACGGGCGATTGAATCCCGTCTCCTTGTCCATGGCGGAGCACGAGGCGGTGCCATAATGCTGTGCGACCATTGCGGGCAAAACGAGGCGGAGGTTCACCTGACGCAGATCGTGGACAACGAGATGACGACGGTGCACCTCTGTCCTGCCTGTGCGGCGGAAAAAGGGCTTAATGCTGGCACGGCGGCAAAGAACCTGCCTCTCAGCGACTTCCTGGCTCAGATGGGCAAAGCGGCGCTTGGGGAGGAGGAAGCCACCCTCATCGGGCCCTGCAGCTACTGCCACACGACGGTGGACGACTTTCGGCGCACGGGTCGCCTCGGTTGCCCACATTGCTATTCGGTCTTCGAGACCCAGCTGCGGGCCATCCTGCGGCGCATCCATGGCTCGACCTCCCACATGGGCAAGGTCTACGTGCCGCCGACCAGTGAGACGGCGGAACGGAGTGCGCGTCTGGCGGGCTTGCGACGAAAGTTGCAGAGGGCAGTGGAGGCGGAGGATTTCGAAAGCGCAGCGGTCATACGCGACCAGATCCGCGAGATTGAGGCGGCGATCGACAGATGAAGCTGTTTGACCTAAGGTCGATGCCCGACTTCGGGCTTAACTGGCTGGAGGGCAGCGGGCCGGACAGCGACATCGTTCTGTCGACGCGAGTTCGCCTCGCCAGAAACCTGCAGGGCTACCCGTTTTCCGTGCGAGCCAAAGCGGCGGACCGGGCTGCCGTGCTCGCCACGGTTCGCGAGGTGCTCGAGCGGAGCGGGCAGCTCACCGACGGGGTCATCGTGGAAATCGACCGACTCGGCCCGCGGGAACAGCAGATGCTGCTCGAGCGGCATTTGGTGAGCCGCGAGCTGGTGCGGAGGGATAGCGGTGAGGCCCCATCGTCGTCGGCGCTGGTCGCTTCGATGCAGAAGCCGGTAGGCCTGATGATCAATGAGGAGGATCATCTGCGCTTGCAGAGTCTGACGAGCGGCTTCAGCCTGCGGCACACCTGGCAACTTGTAGATTCTCTGGATGAAGACCTGGGCAACGAGTTGCCCTATGCCTTCCACCACGAGTTCGGTCACCTGACCTCGTGCCCGACGAACTGTGGCACGGGGCTGCGGGCATCAGTGCTGATACACCTGCCCGGTCTCGTTCTGACGAAGGAGATCCACAAGGTGCTACAGGGCATCACGCAGGTGGGGTTGACCTTCAGGGGGCTGTACGGCGAGGGTTCCGAGGTCGTCGGCAACCTGTTTCAGGTTTCGAACCAGACCACCCTCGGCAAGAGCGAGGAGGATCTGGTCGATCACCTGCATAAGATCGTCGGGCAGGTGATCGAGTACGAGCGCCAGGCACGGGCGGTGCTGCTGCGCGACGCTACGAACGTCATTGAGGACAAGGTATGGCGGGCCTACGGGCTGCTGCGCCACGCACGCTCGCTGGCCTTCGACGAGATGATGAACCTGTTGTCAGGCGTGCGGTTGGGGCTTTCCCTGAAACTTCTACCAGCGCCTAGTGTATACGTCTTGAATAGAATAATGATCTACGCCCAGAACGCCCATCTGGAGGAGGCCAGCGCGGGTACGCTCTCGTCCAGCGAGCTCGATATCCAGCGCGCGTTCCACGTGCGTCAGGCCCTTGCCGAGGCTGACTCCTCTGCGGCGTCGAGAGCGGACTAGCCGAGGTGGGGTGGACTTGATCCCGGGTGTGATGAGGGTCAGATGAACTACAATTTCACCGATCGGGTGCGCAAGGTTCTGGCGATGGCGAGGGAGGAAGCCATCCGCCTCCAGCACGACTACGTCGGGACGGAGCACATTCTGCTGGGCCTGATACGGGAAGGTGAAGGCGTTGCGGCGGCCGTGCTGATGAACCTCAACGTCGACCTGGATCAGGTGCAGGAGCGGACAGAGGAGCAGGTTCGAAAGGGCAAGGCCGGCGTCCCTTCGGGAGAGCTGCCCTACACGTCGCGAGCGAAGAAGGTGCTGGAGTTCGCCGTGGCCGAGGCCCGGGAACTGAGCCATAGCTATGTAGGGACGGAGCATTTACTGCTCGGCCTGTTACGCGAGGAGAAAGGCGTGGCCGCGCAGGTCCTGGAGTCGCTGGGGGTGACCCTGGAAGCGGCGCGGGAGCAGACGCTGAAGCTGCTGGGCACCGATATGCCGAGTTCGGGGCAGGGAACGCCTGGGCCTGGTGCCGGCCCGAAGGAGAAGAAGTCGAAGACGCCAGCGCTGGATCACTTCTGCCGCAGTCTAACGGAACTGGCACGGGCGGGCGAGCTCGATCCGACGATCGGCCGCGAGCAAGAGATCGAGCGCGTAATGGAGATCCTGTCGCGGCGCAAGAAGAACAACCCGGTACTGATCGGTGAGCCCGGGGTAGGGAAGACGGCGATCGTTGAGGGATTGGCTCAGCTCATCTCGCGAGGTGAAGTGGCAGACAGCCTCAAGGGTCACCGGGTGTTGGCGTTGGACATGGCGGCGGTCATCGCAGGGACGAAGTATCGCGGGCAGTTCGAGGAGCGTCTGAAGGCCGTGATGAACGAGATCGCGCAGAACCGCGATGTGATCTTGTTCATCGACGAGGTGCACACGCTGGTGGGGGCGGGAGCAGCCGAAGGGGCGATCGACGCTTCCAACATGCTCAAGCCCGCATTGGCGCGTGGCGAGTTGCAGTGCATCGGCGCGTCGACATTGAACGAGTACCGCAAGCACATCGAAAAGGACGGGGCACTGGAGCGCCGCTTCCAGACGGTGATGGTCGATGCGCCGACGGTTGAGGAGACGATCAACATCCTCAAGGGTCTCAAGAAGCGGTACGAGGATCATCACAAGGTCAGTTTGCCGCTCGAAACGCTGGTGTCGGCCGCGAAGCTGTCAGAACGGTACATCACAGATCGCCATCTGCCGGACAAGGCGATCGATGTAATCGACGAGGCCTGTGCCCGCATTCATCTCTCCACCCAGGTGCCACCACCGGAGGTCGCCGATTTACAGGAGGAGTTGAAGCAGATAGCGGGGCTGAAGGACGAGGCGATCCGCGATCAGGACTTCGAGCGGGCAGCGGAACTGCGCGATAGGGAGCGTGACCTCCAGTCCGAGATCCGGCGCCGCCGCGAGGAGTGGGAACAGGAACGCCGCACGTTCCGGCCGATGATTACGGAAGAGGACGTGGCGTTCATCGTGTCGCGCTGGACCGGCATCCCCGTGACGCGGCTGCAAGAGGGTGAGACCGACCGGCTGCTGCGAATGGAGGAGGAGATTCACAAGCAGGTGGTCGGGCAGCACGAAGCGATCACCGCGATCAGCCGGGCCATCCGGCGGAGCCGGGCGGGACTGAAGGACCCGCACCGCCCCATCGCTTCCTTCATCTTCTGCGGGCCGACGGGTGTCGGCAAGACAGAGCTGGCACGAGCGCTCGCGCGCTTCCTGTTCGCGGACGAGAATGCGCTCATCCGGGTCGACATGTCAGAGTACATGGAGAAGTTCTCTGTCAGCCGCTTGATCGGCGCACCGCCAGGCTACATCGGCTACGAGGACAGCGGCACGCTGACGAAGGCGGTCCGGCACAAGCCGTACAGCGTGGTGCTGTTCGACGAGATCGAGAAGGCGCATCCAGACGTCTTTAACATATTGCTGCAGATCCTCGATGACGGTCGGATCACCGACAACTACGGGCGTGTCATCGATTTCAAGAACACGATCTTGATCATGACCTCGAACGTGGGTGCGCGTGATATCGTCAAGGGTACCAGCCTCGGCTTCCATTCGACGGATGCGCAGGCCACTTACGAGGGCATGGCGGAACGCCTGAAGGATGAGATTCAGAAGGTATTCAACCCCGAGTTTCTGAATCGCCTGGATGACACCATAGTCTTCCATCCGCTCAGCAGGGAGCACATCCGGCAGATCGTGGATGTCCTGATGCGTGACGTACGAGCGCGGTTGGAGGAGGAGGACCTGAAGCTTCAGCTAACGGAACCGGCGGTGGAGTTCCTGGTCGAGCATGGTTACGACGCCACGTACGGTGCACGGCCGCTCAAGCGCGCGATCCAGCGCTACCTCGAGGATCCGTTGTCAGAGAAGATACTCATGGCCGAACTTGCGGCAGGCGATGTGATCGAGGTCGATGTCTCGGCCGACGGCGAGCGGCTGGAGTTCAGGGTTCTCTCCTCCTCTTCGTTTGCGACGTGAGGTTCTTAGTTCGCATCTTGTTGACAACGGCCCTCGTTACTCTCGGCGCGAGGGCCGAGCCCTTGCCGGCGCAGACGCAGGCCGAAGTCGCCGGTGTGCGCGTCGATTCCCTACACGTCAGAGGCAACACTCGCCAGGCCAGTCCCGTGATCCTGGCCGACTTCGGCATCCGGCCGGGGGACGTCGTCGCCGGCAGGAACCTCCACCGCGGCATCCAGCGCCTTTACGCCACGGGACAATACGAGGACATCCGGATCTACGCCGTCGAGAGCGCAGAGGGCTCGGTCACACTCATCATAGAGGTGATCGAGCGGCCCATCATCACCAGCTACTCGTTCCGCGGATTGGAACACGCGAGCGGCGGCGCCATCCGTGACACGGCAGGCCTCACGACTAGAAGGCCCCTCGATCCCTCGGCGATCCACGAAGCTACCTACCACATTCGCAGAGAGCTCTCCAAGAAAGGCTACGTGACGGCACGGGTCGACACGAGCTTCGTGGCGACCGACAGGGTCGGTGAGTATCGGCTGGTGTTCGACGTCGATGAGGGTCGCCGAGTGGTCGTGGCCGCTATCGATTTCGAGGGTAACGAGCAGCTGAGCGACGGCGAACTAATCGGCGCCATGAAGGTCAAGCCGGAGGGGTTCCTATGGTGGCGGACCGGTGAGTTCAGGGAAGAAGAGTACAAGGAGGACCTGGAAGTCAACCTGATCGAGCTGTACGGCTCTATGGGCTACCTTGATATCCAGGTTCTTGATGACACGATGATCGTCGATCCGAGCACGGGGAAGACGCGGCTGGTCGTTCGTGTCGAAGAGGGGCTCCAGTATCGAATCGCGGACTTCGAGGTCGAGGGCAATGAGTACTTCGCAACCGAAGTCCTCGCTCAGCGGTTTGATCCTCGGAGTCGCTCGCTGCTGTCGCGTCTGCCGCTGATTGGTGGCGGCTCAGATGATGAAGGCGAGCCCGTCTTCAACACCCATGCGTGGAGGGATGCCACTGAACAGATCCAGCAGCTGTACCGGAATGCCGGTTTCCTTTACGCTCAGGTTGAGCCGATAGTCGAGCGGCTGCCGCAGGGCGAGGACGGGCTGCCGCGGGTGCGACTCAAGTGGAGGATCGAGGAGAATCCACGGGCCTATGTGAAACTGGTCAACATTGCCGGAAACACGAACACGCATGAACGTGTGATACGTGACCGGCTCGTTCTGCTCCCGGGCGATGTGTATGGTGACGAGCGTATCGTCTCGAGCTATCAGACGATTCAGGGCCTCGGTTTCTTCGAACCGCTGCCTCCCAACGAGGCGCTTTCGGTCCGGCCTAACGAGGAAGGCAACATCGACGTGACCTTCAGAGTGGAAGAGAGGCAAACCGGCAACATCAACTTCGGGGCTACCATGTCGGCCTCGATCGGCTTGGCCGGGTTCGTGGGCTACGAGCAACCGAACCTGTTTGGGCAGGCGAAGTCCGGCCGCTTCCGCTGGCTGTTTGGGAGCAGGACGAATGACGTGGAGGTGGGCTACAGCGATCCTTCTGTTCTAGGGAGCCGAAACTCGTTCGGCATCACTCTGCGTAGCTCGCGTGACCGATACAGCTTCATCGGTCTGGGCCGCCGGCGCCAGACAGGCGGTAGTGTGATGTTCGGGACGCCTTTCTTGGGTGCGCGCTGGACGCGAATATCGCTGCGGTATTCGTTGTTCCGTGACGAATACGACTCGGACGAGGACGAACTCGACCTCGAACAGCGGCAGTTGTTGAACGTCGGTACACGCAGCTCGATCGAGCTTCTGCTGGCGCGCGATACGCGCAACCATCCGCTTTTCCCAACGAGTGGGAGCCGAAACTCGCTTGCCCTCGAGTTTGTGGGGGGGCCGCTGGGTGGCGACGGCAACTACAGGAAGCTCACATTTGCAAGCGATTGGTTCACGCCGATCGCCCGGCTGCGAGCCGATCCGACGCAGACACCGATCGATTTGGCGCTGGGGTTGAGCTTGAAGGGCGGGATCATCGCAGGCGACAACCCGTTCTACCTCGAGCGTTTCTTCATGGGTGGTGTGCAGTACGGGCCGCCGCTGCGGGGTTACGAGGAGCTGACCATCACGCCCTTGGGCCACGTGCCGAGGGGGACACCTGGCTTCAGCCGGCTGGACCGGGTGGGTGAGTCCTATTTCGGGTTGACGGCCAGCATAGGTCTGAATCTTGGCGGCAGTTTCTTCGTCAACGCGTTCTACGACGCGGGTAACGTCTGGGCGTCCTCGCTCGGTTTGAATCCCACCGACCTGTTGCGCGGGTTCGGCCTCGGTGTCAGCATAGTCACTCCGGTGGGACCGTTGGGGATCGACTATGCGTACGGGATAGATCGTCGGGACACCAACGGCAATCCGGATCCGGGCTGGAAGCTGCACTTCAGATTCGGCCAGATATTTTAGAGGGCGTGATAGAGACGGACTGGCCGCGGCTCTCTGAGCGGGGCAGCTGCTCCTTGGCGCGGCGCAGTTGAATCCAGATCAAGAGGGGGCAGAGGCGTGCGTTACAGGATAAGTGCACTGCTCGTAGCCACGGCGATGGCGTTGCTGGGCTACAGGGGCTTGAGCGCGCCGCAGGCCGGCGCGGTCAGACTTGCCTACATCAACTCCAATGAGATCGTCGCACAGACGCCGGGCGCCACCGAGGCTCAGGCCACGTTCGAGCGCGAGATGGCGCGCTGGAACAGTGAGGTACAGGCGTTGGCGGACTCGCTTCAGGAGATGATCACGGCGTATGACCAGCAGCAGATCATGTTGTCTCCTGAGAGGCGCCAGGAGCGGCAGCAGCAGATCCAGCAGAAGCGACTTGAGTTTCAGCAGCGCACGGCTGATCTTGAGCTGGTCGCGATGCGCCGGCAGCGCGAGCTTGTCCAGCCGATCTATGAGAGGATCTCGAACGTGCTGATGCAGATTCAGGCGGAAGGACAGTACACGATGATCTTTGATGCCGCGTCGGAGGCGCTGGTCGCGGCTGACACCGCCCTGGACATCACATCGGTGGTGGTCGAGCGCCTGACGGCGCAGGAAGCCGGCGGTGGAGGTAGCGCGAACTGACGTGCTCCGTCCACGTGGCAGGGAGGACACCCAGACATTGCGCCCACGGCAGCTAGGGCACCGTGGGCGCTCTTTCTGTAATGCCTAATTGACAGCGGCAAGCGAAAAGGAGTGAGGATGGCGGCAACCCTTACAGTCGGTGACCTGGCAGAGCACCTCGGCGCTGAGCTGGTGGGAGAGCCAGAGGGGCAGCTGATGCGCGCAGCGCCATTGGAAACGGCCGGTCAGAAGGACGTCAGCTTTCTTGCAAGGCGCAAGTACCTCCCGTATCTTGCCACTACTCGTGCCGCAGCTGTGATCGTCAGTCGCGACCTGGGGGAGCTTGAGGAAGTTCCGCCGGGGACGGCCTTGCTTTGGGTCGATGACGCACACCTCGCTCTGGCGGAGACACTCGCGCTACTCTACCCCGAGGAAGAGAAGCCGGCGGGAATTGCGCCTACAGTGTCGCTGGGCCGCGCGGTCGAGCTGGGCCGCAACGTGACTATCGGCCCGTATTCCGTGGTGGGGGCCGACGTCAAGCTGGAGGACGGCGTTCGCGTGGGCGCGCTGTGCGTGATCGGTGAGCGTTGCGTGGTGGGCGCAGAGAGCGAGCTGAAAGATCAGGTTTGCCTGTACCCTGAGACGCTGGTCGGAGCTCGCTGCATCATCCACAGCGGGGCACGAATCGGCGTTGATGGCTTCGGTTACGTCTTCGAGAAAGCCCGGCATCGGAAGGTACCGCAGGTCGGCCGCTGCATAGTAGAAGATGATGTCGAGATCGGGGCCAACACCTGCATTGACCGGGGCTCGGTTGGCGAAACGCGAGTGGGGGCGGGCACCAAGATCGATAACCTGGTGCACATCGCCCACAACGTCCGGATTGGGCGGAACTGTGTCATCGTAGCTCAGGTGGGCATCGCCGGTAGCACGACCATCGGGGACGGCGTCGCCCTGGGGGGGCAGGTCGGCATCATCGACCACCTGAACATCGGTGATGGTGCCCGGGTAGGCGCAGGGGCAGGCGTGGGCAAGGATGTCCCGCCCGGGGAAGCCTGGTTTGGCTACCCCGCCCGGCAGCGGACGCAGTCCTTTCGAGCGAGCGTGGCACTCATGAAGCTGCCGGAGCTGATTCGCCGTGTTCAGCAAATAGAGGAGAAGCTGGACCTGCAACGTGGTTGAGCGAAGCGCAGTCGCAGTCCGATAGACAGGAGTGCTGGCTCTGAAACAGCAGACTCTGAAAGGTCCGGTGGAACTTGAGGGCGCCGGTCTGCATACCGGAGCTCGCGTACGGATGAGGGTCCTGCCCGCACCCACAGATTGCGGCATTGTGTTCCGCAGATCGGACTTGCAAGGGGCTCCGGAGATTCCCGCGCGCATCGAGCAGGTGGCTCAGGTCGGGCGAGCCACGGTGCTCATGCACGAGAGCGTCCGTGTTCGCACAGTGGAACACCTGTTGGCGGCCGTGACAGCACTGGAGATCGACAACCTCATCATCGAGTTGAACGGCGAGGAGCCGCCGGCGGCAGATGGCAGTGCGGAGCCGTTCGTGCGCCTGCTGCTGGGGGCCGGGATCGAGCAGCAGGAGGCGTCTGCGGCGGTGTGGAAGTGCAGTAAACCGCTTCTCGTGACTGAGGGTTCGTCGCGCTATGCGGTCTTGCCAGACGACCGTTACGTAGTCTCGGCGTCGATCGAGTTCGACCACCCAGTAATCGGCCGGCAGCACGCTTCTTATCCCATACAGTCCGAGCTCTTCGGGCAGGAAATCGCATCGGCCCGTACGTTCGGCTTCTTGGAGGAGGCGGAAGAGTTGCGAGCTGTGGGGATGGCTCACGGCGCGGATGCAGGCAACACGGTCGTTTTGACCGCGGAGGGTCTCTACGAGGGTGTAGAGCTTCGCTTCGAGGACGAGTTCGTCCGTCACAAGATCCTTGACATCGTGGGCGACCTTGCGCTGACAGGCCAGCGGATTCGAGCACAGATCGTGGCGGAGCGTCCCGGCCATCAGGGCAACATCGCGCTCGCGAGGGCGATCGCGGAGCAGGCAAGACGTGACAGGGCGGCCCTGCGGATCGACATCAGTCAAATCGTCGAGATCTTGCCGCACCGCTATCCCTTCCTGCTGGTGGACCGGATCGTCGAGTACGAGAAGGGGAAGCGGATCCTCGGAATCAAGAACGTCACGATCAATGAACCATTCTTCGTCGGTCACTTCCCGGGGCTGCCGATCATGCCTGGTGTCCTGATCATCGAGGCGATGGCACAGGTCGGCGGGCTGCTGCTGATGGACACCGTGGAAGACCGCGAAGACAAGATTGTATATTTCATGTCGTTGGACAAAGTGAAGTTCAGGCGTCCAGTGACGCCAGGAGACCAGATCGAGTTCGAGCTCGAAATGCTCCTAATGCGGGGCTCGATCTGCCGAATGAAAGGAGTGGGCCGCGTGGACGGTAGGGTTGTTGTGGAGGCGGAAATGATGGCGCAGGTGGTGGACAGATGACCACGCCGACCATGGCGGGGCGGAGCCCTGGAGCTCCCCCTCAAGTCCACCCCACGGCAATAGTCGACGCGAACGCGGAACTCGGTGACGGTGTACAGGTCGGGCCCTACGCCATCATCGGCACGAACGTGAAGATCGGCGCGCAGACGATCGTGGGGCCGCACGCCTATATCGAGAAGGACACGCGAGTCGGCCGCGAGTGCTTCATCGCTAAGGGTGCGGTACTCGGCACTGACCCGCAGGACGTGAAGTACGAGGGCGAGGAGACGGTTCTGATCGTCGGTGATCGCACGACGATACGGGAGTTCGCGACGCTGCATAGGGGCACTCGAGCGTCAGGATCGACCGTCGTTGGAAGCGACTGCTTCTTGATGGCCTACACGCATATCTCCCATGACTCGCGGATCGGCGATCATGTGACCATCGCGAATGCCGTCAACATGGGTGGCCACGTGGTCATCGAGGATTGGGCGATGATCGGCGGAGTTACGGCGATCCACCAGTTCGTGAGGATCGGGACTTACGCTATCGTAGGCGGCGGCTGTCGGGTTCCCAAGGACGTGCCCCCGTATACGCGCGCGGCGGGGAATCCGCTCAAGCTGTATGGGCTCAACACGGTGGGCCTCGAGCGTCGGGGCATCTCGAAGCAGATCCGCCAGGAGCTAAGGCAGGCCTACCGGGTGCTGTTCAATTCGAACCTGAACATCAGCCAGGCGATCGAGGAGCTCCGCTCGCGCGGTACGGCGATCGAAGAGGTAGAGAAACTGATCGCCTTCATCGAAGCGAGTGAGCGTGGAGTCACAGTCTGACGATTCTGTGGATCCGGCCGCTGTTGGGGTACTGGGCGTAGGGAGCTTGGGCTTCCATCACGCCCGTTTATTGAAAGAGCTGCCCGGGGTCCGGCTTGCCGGTATCTACGACATTGACGGCGAGCGGGCACGGTTCGTGGCGGGACAGCTCGAGACGAGGGCGTACGAGCGTCGCGAGCAACTGCTGGATGACGCGGACGCGGTCACCATTGCCGTGCCCACGAGCAGTCACTTCGAGGTCGCGAAAGCCGCGCTCCAGCACTGTTGCGACCTCCTCATCGAGAAACCGATCACCACGACAACGGCGCAGGCAGACGAGCTGATCCGGCTCGCGGCTGAGACGGATCGGGTCATCCAGGTCGGTCACATTGAGCGCTTCAACGGCGCGGTGCGCGCCTGCGAACCCTATCTTGAGAGCCCTCTATTTGTGGAATCACACCGGCTGGCACCGTTTGTGCCCCGTGGCACCGACGTGCCAGTGGTCCTCGACCTGATGATACACGACATCGACCTCATCCTGAGCCTCGTGCGTGGTTCGGTAGCCGATGTGCGCGCGGTCGGTGTTCCCGTCCTGAGTGGCAGCGTGGATATCGCCAACGCACGCCTGGAGTTCGACAGCGGGGCGGTAGCGAACATCACAGCGAGCCGCGTTTCGGTCCAGCCGCAGAGGAAGATCCGTTTCTTCCAATCGAGCGGCTACCTGAGCCTCGACCTGGGGGCGGGAACGGCCGAGTTCTATCGCTGCAGACAGGAGCGGAGGCTTTCTACGGATCCGCTCCGACTCGAGGACCTGGTCGAGCATGTGAGCCTGCGGAGCGATGGGGAGGAGCCGCTGCGTCTTGAGCTACAGGCCTTCGCCCGAGCGGTTCGCCGAGAGGCGCCCGTAGCTGTCAGCGCTACGGAGGGGCGAATGGCGCTGGCAGTTGCCTTGGAAATCGTCGAGCGCATCCAGAAGCACCGGGAACATGTCCTTAATTCGACTTCGTCGTGAGCGTAAACTGTACGGGTCCAGTGAGCGACGGGGGATGTCCACACGAATGCTGGTGATCTTGCTGGTGCTCGTGCTCGTCGCCATTTGGTATCTCGGTGCGCGTGTCTGAGCCTCGCATCTTCCTTTCGGCGGGCGAGGCTTCAGGAGACCTGCATGGCGCCGCGGTCGCGGCAGCGCTACGCCGGCTCTACCCGGACGCGGAGTTGATCGGTCTGGCCGGCCCACGTATGGCCGCGGCCGGAGTGGAGCCCATCGTCGAGTTCAAGCGCCTGGCGGTCGTGGGGTTTGTCGAGGTCGTCTCACGGCTCCCCTTCTTCCTGTCGCTGCGCCGCCGGGTCCGCGACCTGCTCAGCGAGCGCCCGCCTGAGCTCGTCATCCCCATCGACTATCCCGGATTCAACCTCTGGTTGACAGGTGAAGCCCACCGGCGGGGGATCAGAGTGCTCTATTACATCCCCCCGCAGCTCTGGGCCTGGCGGCAGGGCCGGGCCCGGATTCTGGCGGAGAAAACCGATCGGGTGGCCGTGGTCTTCCCCCAGGAGGAGCCGTTCTTGCGAGAATTCGGCGTGGAGGCCGTTTTCGTGGGCCACCCGCTCCTGGACGGCTTGCCCGGCTGGGAAACGCCCACAGAGGCGATTGCGGCCCTGGGCGCTGATCCGACGCGGCCGATCCTGGGTTTGCTACCCGGGTCGCGGGCCCAGGAGGTGCGCCGGCTGCTGGCGCCTTTCCTCGAGGTCGCCGAGGAGGTGGTCAAACGACGCCCGCAAGTCCAGATTCTGGTCGCGACTGCCCCTGAAGTGCCGGTGGAGTACTACGACGCTGCCCGGCGCTATCGCGTGGTGCCGGACGCGGTCCGTGTCCTGAGTGCCGCCACCGCGGTGCTCACGAAGTCAGGTACTTCGACGCTCGAGGCGGCGCTCTTGGAGACACCCTTGGTGATCGCCTACCGGGTCCATCCTTTGAGCTATCTGCTGGCGCGACGGCTGGTTCGTGTGGACAGTATAGGCATGGTGAACCTGCTTGCTGGCAAGCGCGTCGTGCCCGAATTCGTGCAGGCCCTTCCCGTCGAGCGCATCGCCGATGCGCTGTTGCCCCTGCTGGAAACCGGGTCGCGCCAAAGGGAAACGATGGTGGCCGCGTTGCGTGAGGTCCGCGGTCTGCTGGGGGAGCCGGGCGCGCCGGAGCGCGTCGCGCGCCTCGCGGCCGAACTGCTGGACACACGAGTGTGAGAGCGGGCGACCGGATCGGTCTGAGGTTGGCCGAGCACACAGGGCCGTTTCTGTTCCGCTGGCTTTACGCCAGCCTGAGATTCGAGGTCACCGGCGCGGAGCACCAGGAAACGACATGGAAGGCCGGTCGGTCGGTGGTGTTCGTCACGTGGCACGGCCGTATCCTTCCGCTGCTCTACCTGTATCGTTGGAACGGGATCGTCATGCTGGTAAGCCAGCACCGCGACGGCGAGTACCTCACGCGGCTCGGGCACGGCCTCGGCTACGATGCCGTGCGCGGTTCCAGCACGCGGGGCGGTTATCCCGCACTCAGGGAGTTGCTGAGGAGGTTGCGGCAGGGGCAGTCGCTGGCGATCACGCCAGACGGGCCGCTCGGCCCGCGTGAGAAGGTCAAGCCAGGCGCGCTGCAGGCGGCTCGCATCAGCGGGGCGCCCCTGATACCGGTGATGGCCGGGACGCGTCAGGCTTGGTGGATCGAAGGTTGGGACAGCTTCCTGATTCCCAGGCCGTTTGCGACGGTCCGAGTAGCGATAGGGGAGCCTCGCTATGTCTCGCCGGACAGCGGCGTGCGTGATCTGGAAGAACAGGCACGGGAGCTTGAGTTGCAGCTTCAATCCCTAAAGGCGGAGGTAGACGACTAGCGCCAGGGATGTCGGCCGGTCAGCGATGGACAAGTGGCAGCGACGGGTATGGAGAAGCGATGAGCCGGCTGGGCTGGGCGGCCGGACGCTCTCGACGCTTCTGACGCCCGCAGAGTGGCTGTATCGAGTTGCCGTTGCGGCGCGCAATTGGGCGTACGATCGGCAGGTGCTGAGGTCAACTGCCGCGCCGATCCCGACACTTGCCGTCGGTAATCTCACGGTCGGAGGCACGGGGAAGACGCCGGTTGCGGCGTGGTTCGCCAGCTGTCTTCATGCGCGCGGTCGCCGTCCGGCGATCGTGATGCGTGGCTATGGAGGCGATGAGGTCGAGGTGCATAGGCTCTTGAACCCGTCGGTGCCCGTCCACGTATCGGCCGACCGGGTGGCAGGCGTGCGCTGCGCCCAGGTTGCGGGGGCTGATGTCGCGGTCCTCGATGACGCGTTTCAACATCGCGCCATCCGCGCTCATGTCTACGTGGTTCTGGTCGCGGCAGAGGAGTGGGAGGAGGCACCACGACTTCTGCCGCGCGGCCCCTGGCGCGAACCGCTCGAGGCGCTGGGCCGGGCTACCATGGTCGTCGCCACACGCAAGATCGCCTCAGGGACCGACGCGGACCGCGTAAGCGAGCGGCTGGCGACTCTGGTGCCGGCAGTCCCTCGGGCAGTGGCTCACATCGGCGTGTCGGCGCTGGCCCGCTATCAGGGGGCCGACGCCGGGCTGGGGGAGCCGTTCTCTCCACGGGGTTTTCGCTGCACCCTGGGGCTGGCGGGTGTAGCGCGCCCGGAGGCAGTGCGCCAGCAGCTGCAGCAAGAGGGCGTGGTGATCCAGAATTGGCGGGCTTTCCCGGACCATCACCGCTACTCCCAGGCCGACCTCGTCCGGATCGCGCGTGACGCTGGGCCGGGCCCACTGGTGGCGACGTTGAAGGACGCGGTCAAACTGGGTCCGGCTCTGGCCTCCGAGCTCGATATCTACGTGCCCCTGCAAAGGGTGGTGTGGGAGTCAGGCAGCGAACACATCGACTGTCTTCTCGCGCGGTTGTCGGGCGAGTGAAGATCGGCGACTGAGCGCCCCGAATGACATATATCGACACGGATATCCTGGTCATCGGCAGCGGGATCGCGGGCCTCACCTTCGCGCTCCGGGTCGCGGAGCACGCCGATGTGGTTCTGGTGACGAAGAAAGCGCGCCTCGACTCCAACACGAACTATGCGCAGGGCGGAATTGCGGCGGTGCTGGACAGGACCGACTCCTTCGAGCGACACACGGAGGACACGCTGCGTGCCGGAGCGGGCCTGTGTCACGCCGACCGCGTCGAAACGCTGGTGCGCAGCGGGCCACAGGCCGTCGCGGATCTCGTGGACTGGGGCGTACGCTTCTCGGCCAGCGCGGGACGATTGGCTCTGGGCATCGAAGGTGGTCATTCACGTCCGCGTATCGTTCACAGCCAGGACAAGACAGGGGCCGCGATAGAGACCGCCCTGCTCAAGGCTGTGGCCGAGCATCCACGTATCCGCTTGCTCGAGCATCACATGGCTCTGTCGTTGCAGGCGGAGTGCCTGGGAGGCCGACGGCGCTGTGCGGGCGCCTGGGTCCTCGATGTGGAGTCCAGCCAGGCGATCGAGGTGCGCGCGCGGGCCACGTTGCTCGCGGCGGGTGGAAGCGCGGCGATCTACTGCCATACCACAAATCCGTCCATCGCCACCGGAGATGGTGTTGCCCTCGGTTACCGTGCCGGAGCGACGGTCGCGAACATGGAATTCATCCAGTTTCATCCTACCGCGCTCTATCCGGCGGAGGAGCACGCCTTCTTGATCTCGGAGGCCCTGCGCGGCGAGGGCGCGGTGCTGCGCAACGCGAGCGGCGATGCGTTCATGGCGTCGTACGACGGGCGAGCCGAGCTGGCGCCGCGCGACATCGTGGCCAGGGCAGTCCATGCGGAGCTCAAGAAGAGCGGCCAGCCGCACGTCTGGCTCGACGCGACAGCGATAGGCGCGGACAGATTGGAAGAGCGTTTCCCAGGCATACTGGAGGGGTGCCGGGCCAAGGGCGTGGACGTCCGTCGCGAGCCGATTCCGGTCGTGCCAGCGGCTCACTACTTGTGTGGCGGCGTCTGGACCGACATCGATGGTCGGACCACCCTGCCGGGCCTGTTCGCCGCCGGCGAGTGCGCCTGCACGGGGGTACACGGGGCCAACCGCCTCGCCTCGAACTCGCTCCTGGAGGCTGTCGTGTACGCCGAGCGGGCCGCGCTACGCATGCTGCAACAGCTTCCCTTCGCGCCGGGACCACGCGGCGCAGATGTCCCAGCGCCCGCCGATCTGTCGCGCTTTCCCGTAGCAGAACTGGCCAGCCTACGCCAACGTCTCAAGCAGGTCATGTGGGATCATCTGGGCATCGTGCGGGCCCGCGCCGAGATACAGGAAGGAGAAACTCGACTCGAACAGCTGAGGCAGGAGTGGTCGTCGCTACGCGAGTGTTCCTCCGAGTCGGGGAACGGGGGGCGCTGGGCCGAGGCGGCGGAGCTGCTCAACATGCTGGACGTTGCGCGGCTCGTGGTCAGGTGCGCCTGGTGGCGCCGCGAGAGCCGTGGCCTGCACTATGTGACTGACTACCCGTACAGAAACAACGAGTCCTACCTGCGGGACAGCATCGTCGTCCCCACGGACTAGCTCGAACACATGAGAACGCCGGAAGGATCGTGAGGATTGTCGTGCTCGCTGTAGGGGCTCCCAAGCTGCCGGGCCTGGCGGCGGCGATACGGGACTACGAGTCACGCATCTCACACTACTTCAAGTTCGAGGTGATCGAGATTCGGCCTCAGCGTATCACGCCGGGTGTAGATCGTCGCTCGGTTGTCGACAAGGAGTCGGAGAGCTTGCTCGCGCAGATCCCTGCGGGACTCGAGATCGTTGCGGTGGACGAGCGGGGAGTGAGTTTGTCCTCGGAACAACTCGCCGACTACCTCGACGAGCTTGCAGTTCTCGGGAGGCCCGGCGTGGCTTTCCTGATCGGCGGGCCTCTCGGGCTCAGCGAGTTCCTGCGGCGGAAAGCGGACCGTGTGTTGTCGTTGTCCAGTTTCACGCTGCCCCACGAGTTGGCGCGTCTCGTATTGTCGGAGCAGATCTACCGTGCTGGAACCATTCAGCGCGGCGAGCCCTATCATAAGGGCGGATGAGCACGTCTTCGCGAGCCCCGGAGTGGTATCGTGCGTGGTTCGGAGAGGAGTACCTCGCGCTCTATCCGCATCGGGATGAGGAAGAAGCCGAGGCGGGCGTCGACCTAGTGCTCCGCAGCAGCGTGAATCCGCCGAGTGCGATTCTGGATCTGGCGTGCGGTGCCGGCCGACATATGGCGGAGTTCGAACGGCGCGGCCTGAGGGCGATAGGTCTGGACCTGTCGGGTACCCTGTTGCAGCAGGCTCGCTCCAGGGACGTGGGACTGTTGCTGGTGCAGGGTGATATGCGCTATCTCCCCTTCGCTGACGGCAGCTTCGAGCTGGTCGTCAACTTCTTCACGTCCTTCGGGTATTTCGCCGAGCCGGATGAGGATGCGCGAGTATTGGCAGAAATCCATCGCATCCTGCGGCCGGGTGGCTGCTTCGCGCTGGATTTCTTGAACGCCGAGCGCGTGCGCGGTGCGCTTGTGAGCGAGGACGAGCGTCGGGTGGGCAACCGACGGGTCATACAGAAGCGACGCCTGGACGAGGAGGGGACGGTGGTCGTCAAGGAGATCCTCATCCTCGGCCCAGGCCAGGAGGAACCTGAGGTCAGATACTACGAGCGCGTTCGCCTGTATGCGCCCGAGGAGCTGGAGGAGATGCTGCGCGAAGCAGGGCTCGAGCTTGAGCACACCTTCGGAGACTACTCCGGCGCGCCCGCCTGCGCCGATTGTCCGCGCTGTATCCTACTTGGGCATGCTGTATGAGCCTGAAGGTTGAACGGCTGAGGCTTCAGGGACCCGCGCTCTGCTCGGCGCTGCTCGAAGACTTCCAAAGTGTGGCCGACTATTACGTGGCCGGCCCGGCAAACGAGTTGGGCAGCTATCTCCGCGTCGCCCAGCGGATCCGGGACGAGTACCCGGAGTCACGCTGGACGGCGCTGAGGGCAGCGCTGCCGCAGGCTGACGATTCGCTCACCGCAAGGCTCGAGGACCTGATCGCACAGCGCGGCCTCTTCGTCTCCACCGGGCAGCAGGCTGGCCTTTTCCTCGGCCCCTTGTTCACCGTCTACAAGGCCCTCACGGCCGTACGACTGGCGTCGCAGCTTGAGGAACAGCTCGATGTTCCCGTGATACCACTGTTCTCCATCGCCTCGGAGGACCACGACTGGGAAGAAGTTGCCCACACTTTCATCGTCGACTTGCAAAACCAACTGGTTCGCCTGTCCGTGCAGGGGCCAGGCCCCGATGATCCCCATCCGCCGGTTGAGCGCGTCCGTGTGGGCGCCGACATCGAACAGGCCTTAGCCAAGCTCGTCCAGTGTACGCCGAACACTGAGTTTAAGGTTGCCGTGCTGACAGCGCTTCGAGAGGCTTATCGGCCCGGGCGCAGCTTCCCAGAGGCCTTCCAAGTGGCACTCGGGCACGTGCTACGCCGCCTTACCGTCTTCTTGGTCCGTACGGCGCACCCGTACGTCAAGCAGGTGACGCGGGAAGTCCTGTGGGCGGAGTGGGAGAAGCGGGAGGAGAGCGAAGCGCGGCTGCTGGAGCGGACAGAGGCACTGAAGGCAGCCGGCTTCGAAGCGCAGGTGGCCGTAGTCCAGGGGGCGACCAACATTTTTCTCGAGGGGCGGATGGGGCGTGAACGCCTGCTCTGGGACGACACAGGCGCTCGCCTTCGCAGATCCGGTGACCGTATTACGGAGGAGGAACTCCGGCTCGTACTGGAAGACGCACCGCAGCGCGTGAGCGCGGGCGCCCTTCTGCGACCCGTCACCGAGGCACGGGCGTTTCCCGTTGTTGCCTACGTCGGCGGCCCCGGCGAGATCGCCTACCTGGCCCAGAGTCAGGTTCTGTTCGAGCTTCACCGGATACCGGCGCCGGTGGTCGTGCCGAGGGCTGCTTTCCAACTGATCGAAGCGAAGATCTCTCGGGTGCTGGAGAAGTACGGCCTCGAGCTAGACGACCTAGCGGGGGACGCGGGGCAGGTCATCAACCGACTCCTGAACGAGCAGACGCCACTCGAGCTGCGGTGCTCACTGGAGGCGTTGCGGGGATCGGTGGCGGCGACACTGCGACAGGTTGAGTCGGCAGCGCTGGATTTCGATCCGGGATCGAAGAGCGCGCTGGGAAGCGGAGCGAAAGCCATCCTTGAGAGCATCGAGGCGCTGGAAGCCAAGCTCGAGGCGCGGGTGCGGGACAAGCACGGGGTCATGAGACAACAACTCGAGAAGGCGGCGACGAATCTCTATCCCAGCGGTCGGCTGCAGGAACGCGTGCTGAACCTCTATCCGTACCTGGTTCGCTACGGGGAATCCCTGCTGGACGAGCTGTATTCCAGCGTGGTAACCCCGCTGGATTAGGTCACTTGCCCCGAGGGGCGGACGGGCCTACGTTTCGCTGACCTGAAATGCCCGAGGTGCTCACGAAATGGTTTGGGTTCTTGGCGCCGTCGTTCTGCTGCTGATGATGATCCCCCTCACCGCGATCGTCCTCGACTCGGAGGTGGGCCGGGCCTTGGCGCGGCGACTAGGTTCGGGTGACAGCGACGTGGAGGGCGAGACTCGGTTGAAGAGGCTCGAGGAGGAGGTGCGCTACCTGTCGGAAAGCGTACAGTCGCTTCAGGATGAGACGACGTTCATCCGGCAGCTCCTCGAAAAACCCAAGCCACAGGAGTCGCTTCCACCCGGTGAGGAGTGAGAGCACTGGGCACGTAGGCCGGCGACCCCGCCCCGCATTTGCCGTGGGAGCGGGGATTTTTTTGAGTCGCCTGGCCGGGTTCGGCCGAGACGTCGCCATCGCAGCGTTCTTCGGGACCAGCGTGGCCGCTGATGCCTACGCCGCCGCCCTCAGGATCCCAAACATCATCCGCAACCTCCTGGGCGAGGGGACACTGTCCGCGTCGTTCATCCCCGTATACAGCGGGCTCCTCGAGCGCCGGGCAGATGTCGATGCCCGCCGGTTGGCCGGGAACGTACTGGGGCTGCTGCTGGTGCTCGCCGCCGGCCTCAGCGGGCTGGGCATCCTGTTGGCGCCGTGGCTAACGCGGCTGCTGGTTCCCGGCTGGCCACGGGACGCGGTGGTCCTCACAACGTGGCTCGTCCGAATCCTCTTCCCGATGGCCGGGTTCATGGTTCTGGCGGCCTGGTGCCTGGGCGTACTCAACAGCCACCGCCGCTTCTTCCTCTCGTTCGCCGCCCCGACCGTGTGGAACCTCTCGCAGATCGCCGGCCTGCTGATCGGATGGCGAGCAGGCTGGCAGCCGCTGGTCGTGGTGTTGGCCTGGTCGACGCTGATCGGCGGAGCTCTCCAGCTCCTGGTGCAGCTGCCCGCAGCGCGACGGCTGGCTGGCCGGATCGGGCTGTCAATCGATATCGCCTGGGGACCCGTTCGGAGGGTGTTGACGAACTTTGGCCCAGTGGTCTTGGGTGCTGGCGTCGCCCAGATTTCCAGCTTCCTGGATGTCTTTCTGGCCAGCTTCCTCGTGTCCGGCGCCGTTGCCACGCTTTACTACAGCCAAAGGCTCTACTTCCTGCCGCTGAGTCTGTTCGGAATCTCGGTGGCAGCCTCCTCACTGCCCGAGCTCTCACGTGAGGCGGAGCTGGACGCCCATCACGCCCTGCGCCAACGACTGGCGCGCGGCTTCCGCAACGTCGCGTTCACGGTCCTCCCGTCGGCCTTCATCTTCATCCTCTTCGGCGATTGGATCGTCGCGACGCTCTTTCAGCGGGGCGACTTCACAATCGAGGACACCAGGCTGGTGCACGCCACGCTCGCCGCCTATGCCATCGGGCTGCTGGCCGCGTCATCGGTCAAGCTGTTCGCCTCAGGCTTCCACGCGATGCTGGATACGCGGACCCCGGTGCGCTACGCCGTCGTCGGCCTGGTCGTCGGCGCAGGCGCCGCAGCGATCCTGATGTGGCCGCTCTATGTGCCTGGGCTGGCGGTGGGCGCGGCGCTGGGGTCCTGGTCATACTTGCTGCTCTTGTGGAACGGGCTCCACAAGCGAGTCGGTCCGCTGTTCGGCTGGGACGACTTCACCTACCTGCTCAAGCTGCTGGCGGCGTGTCTGGCCGGCATGGCCGCCGCGCTCGGCCTGGAAGCGCTACTCGCGCTGCCCGAACCGGCCGACGCAAGGCAGTTGACGCGCCTCTGGCTGACCCTGGGAACGCTGGGGACATTCGGGGTAGTATACCTTGCAGCCGTATACTTTATGCGCTTGACACCGGCAGGCGGTCTGAAGGTGTGGACGGACCGCGCCTCCTGAGCAATGCTAGGAACAGCGGCAATCGAGGAGAAGCTAGCGGCCCTGCCGGCCTCGGCCGGCGTGTACGTCCTGAAGGACAGGCAGGGTAAGCCGCTTTATGTCGGCAAGGCCAAGTCGCTGCGTGACCGCGTACGCTCATACTTCCGGGACGATCCCTCGTCGCACCACAAACCGCCTGAAATGTACCGGAAGATCGCGGACTTCGACACGATCGTCACGAATTCCGAGGCCGAGGCGCTGATCCTCGAGGCCAACCTGATCAAGGAGTACGCGCCGCGCTTCAATATCCGGCTGCGCGACGACAAGACCTATCCCTACATCAAGGTGACGGTAGGCGAACCGTTTCCGAGGGTATTCGTGACCCGCCGGCTGGTGAAGGACGGGTCCCGCTACTTCGGCCCTTATGCCGACGTGGGTCACATGCGACGCGCGCTGCGAGCGATCAAGAAACTCTACACGATCCGGTCCTGCCACTATGATCTGCCGCGCCAGGCCCCAGCTCGTGCTTGCCTCGACTACTACATTGGGCGGTGCAAGGCGCCGTGCGTGGGATATCAGAGCGAGGGCGAGTACGGCGCGATGATCGAGGAGGTCTTGCTCGTCCTTCAGGGACACACGGGGAAGCTGGCACAGAGACTCGCCGCACGCATGGCGGCAGCGGCCAAGGCGCTGGAGTTTGAGCGGGCGGCTGAGTTCCGTGACGTACTCCGCGGTCTTCAGGAGATCGAGCGTCGCCAGTTGGCGATCGACCCTCGCGGCGGCGACGTGGACGCTGTGGCCGTGGCGCGGGACGGCGACACTGCCTGTGGGGTGATCTTCAAGATCCGAGAAGGAAAGCTGCTGGGCCGCGAGGCCCACTTCCTGGGGAACGTCGAGGGCGAGGAAGAGGGTGCGGTGCTCTCCGCTTTCATAGCCCGCTACTACCTCCCGCAGCAAGAGATCGGCAAGGAGCTGCTTGTAGCGTTCGAGTTCAGCGACCGGGCCGCCGTGGAGGAGCACTTGCAGCAGCGCACGGTACGGGCTTTCAGAGTCCGCGTTCCGCAGCGCGGGACCAAGCGAGATCTGGTCCAACGGGCCGCGGAGAACGCCCGTCATCTACTCGAAGAGCGCCAGTTGCTGGAAGGCGAGGCGGAAGAGCGCGCGCCGCCGGGCCTCTATGCGCTGCGCGGCAAATTGAACCTGGAGCGCGTGCCGCGTGCGATCGTCGGGTTCGATGTCTCCAACATCCATGGTTCCGACGCTGTGGGCGCCGCCGTGTGGTTCGAGAACGGCCGTCCCCTGAAGAACGAATACCGGCGCTTCAAGATCGAGTCGGTGGAAGGCATCGATGACTACGCCGCGATGCAAGAAATCGTCGGCCGCTACTTCACCCGGCGAGTAGAGGAGGACTGGCGCCTCCCTGATCTGGTCCTGGTGGACGGGGGCAGGGGACAGCTCTCCGCCGCCGCCCAGGCACTCGAGCGTGCAGGCGTGCTCGACCTGCCCCTGGTGTCGTTGGCCAAGCGTGAGGAACTGGTCTTCACACTCGACAGGCAGGAACCGCTTCGCCTCGCCCGGCGCGAGCCTGGCCTGCAGCTGCTGCAGCAGATACGTGACGAGGCCCATCGTTTTGGCGTTCACTACCACCGCCAGCGGCGCGGCGCCCGAACCTTGCGCTCGGCGCTCTTGGACGTACCCGGCGTAGGTCCGGCACGGGGAAAGGCGCTATTGCGCAGCTTCGGTAGCTTGAAGGCGCTCAAGGTGGCGGCGGTGGACGACATCGCCCGTGTCCCCGGTATCGGTCGGCGCCTCGCGACCGAAATCGCCAGCAGGTTGCGCAACAAGAGGGCGCCGAGCGAATAGGCCCGTGCTTGTTCCCCCCGGACGTGCCGCCTATCTTGAGCCGCGCTCAACCCGACCATCCTGTCGCACCAATGTCCAGCGTGATGACAGTTAGGACCCGATTTGCGCCGAGTCCGACCGGCGAGCTGCATCTGGGCAACGCCCGCATCGCCGTGCTCAACTGGCTCTTTGCCCGGCACGGCAATGGTCAATTCATCCTGCGGATCGAGGACACCGACGTCGATCGTAACCTACCGGACTCGGAGGCCGAGATCGTGTCGTCGTTGCGCCGCTTGGGCCTGAGGTGGGACGAGGGGCCCGACGTCGGCGGTGCGTGGGGGCCCTACCGTCAGAGCGAGCGCGCTGCCATCTACCGGGATTTCGCCCAGCGCCTGGTGGAATCGGGCGCCGCCTTCCGCTGCTACTGTTCGGCAGAGCAGCTTGAGGCGAAGAAGCAGGCGGCCCTGGCGCGGAGGGAACAGCCTGGTTACGACGGCGCATGCCGTGATCTGAGTCCGGAGGATGAACAGCGCTACCGCGACCAGGGCGTGGTTCCCTCGGTTCGCTTCGCCGTACCGGAGGGTAAGGTGGTCGTGCGCGACGAGGTGAGAGGCGCGATCGTCTTCGACGGCGCCGAGTTCGGCGACTTCGTCATCCTGAAGTCGGATGGGATGCCCACCTACAATTTCGCTGTCGTTGTGGACGACAACGCCATGGAGATCAGCCACGTGATTCGCGGGGTTGGGCATCTAGCGAACACACCGCGCCAGGTGCTGCTCTATCAGGCTCTCGCGGCGAAGCCACCGGTCTTCATTCATGTCCCGCACGTGATGGGCCCCGACGGCTCGGCGCTCTCGAAGCGGCATGGGGCACGCAGCCTGCGCGAGTACCTGGACGAGGGCTATCACCCCGATGCGCTGGTCAACTACCTGTCCCTGCTTTCCTGGTCGAGCCCCAGCGGTGACGAGGTGCTGCCACCGCCCCGGCTCATCGAAGAGATCGACCTGGGACGCCTCGGCGCGAGCGACGTCAGGCTGGATCCCGAGAAGCTGGAATGGCTGTCCGGCGAGTATATCCGTCGCATGGACGTGCAGGCGCTGGCCGAGCGGCTGACCGAACACCTCGACCCCGAGGCCTACCCGAACCGCGATAAGCACCGGGTACGCATCGCGTCAGCCGTTCAGCAACGAATCAACACGTTTACGGGCGCGGCCCGATTCCTGCCTCAGTTTTATCCTCCGGATCCCATGCTGTGGGCACCAGAAGCGCTGCAGGTTCTGCACGGCCCGCGTGTGCCTGAGTTGCTGCAGGCCGTTCACTCGGCCCT
>JBDHKG010000102.1:0-9682 GCA_039586495.1 Gemmatimonadota bacterium
TCCCGCACGCGGCGTCGCTGGATCAGGCTTTCGCCCATTGTCCAAAATTCCCCACTGCTGCCTCCCGTAGGAGTCGGGGCCGTGTCTCAGTCCCCGTGTGGCTGATCATCCGCTGAGACCAGCTACCCGTCATCGCCTTGGTGAGCCGTTACCTCACCAACGAGCTGATAGGCCGCGAGCCCATCTGGAAGCGAGAGCTCCGCGAAAAGACGCCCTCTTCAGTGGCTACACCATGCGGTCTAACCACGTCATGCGGTATTAGCCCGGGTTTCCCCGAGTTATCCCCCTCTCCCAGGCAGGTTGCTCACGTGTTACGCACCCGTCCGCCGGTCTACTTGCCTCCCGAAGGAAGCTTTCGCCCTCGACTTGCATGTGTTAGGCACGCCGCCAGCGTTCGTCCTGAGCCAGGATCAAACCCTCCACTGGATATCCCTGAAGGGTGGGTCGGACAACCCAACCCGATCTTGCTCATGAACGCCCTATCGAGCGTCCGGAATTCCGCTTTGCACCCAAAGACCTGGCAGGAAGCGATACCCGCCAGTGGGCCGAACGCACACGTCACACACCCACAGCCTCGCTTGTCAAAAAGCAGCAGCACACCCACCGGGCGTACCGCGTGGTGTTGTTGAGCAACTAATTATTATAGCGAAAGCCCAGGAAAGATCAAGGGTTTGGCGCTTCCTCCCCCATCCTTGCCCGCCCCTCGCTCCAACCCCCGCGACCCAGCCCTCTGGGCGCCCTACCCCTAACGGCCCAAACAGCAAGAACTTATGAAGGGGTGAGCGACGGGACTCGAACCCGCGACCTCCAGGGCCACAACCTGGCGCTCTGACCGCCTGAGCTACGCCCACCAGAAAGGGCCACACCCCGCAGGCAGTGACCCTAACCGCGCGACTTCACGACTACCAGCAAGGCTACGTTGTCAATCTACTGCACGGCGCCACGACTTCAAGGCGCTACTCACAGGTCGGCACTCCTTCTCCCGTCCCGCCCGCCTGCGAGCCCACCACTACCCGACAGCGCAGGCCGGTGGCCTTGTGAACGACCTCCGCGCGATAACCAGAGGCCGAGACATCGCTGAGCGTCAGCTCATAGCTGTCGGGGACGACGCGATTGAAGTATGACCTGCGAAGCTCCTCCAGATTCACGTAGCCGCCAGCGATGGCCGCGGCGGTCTCCTCAGCCATCTTCACATCCCGCAGGATCGCCTTCATCTCGGCGGTAAAGCGGGTGCGCAGGTAGGAGGGTGTCCCTTCCCCGGCCCTCTCAGACTCGCCACACGCGCTGAGCATCAAGATCGCCGGGACCCCGACCAGAAGGGCCGCTTTCAACTGAAGCCTCATCGCTCTATCCCTCGCACTCGGTCCCACACCTGCCGCGAATCTTAGACGAGTGACCGAAATCAGGTCAAGGGTCGCCGCCCAATCGCACACGCCGGCCTTCCCGGCCCCCTTAGACAGCTTGCCCCCGGGCTCGTCCAAGGCTAGCATTCGGCGCAATTCCTGGACTCTCCCTTCTCAGCTGACTGCCCATGGCGCTTGAGCTCCGCCAACCGACCGCGCGAACCGTAGGCCGCCTGCTCACCCTGGTGGTGGTTTCCCTCCTGGCAGCCTTCCTCAGGATCCTGGGGCCGTTGCCGGGGGCGCCGAGCGCCACGCTGTTGCTCGGCTTCCTGCTGCTCGCCGCCTTCGTGGCGGGAGAGCTGGCACGGGAGATCCGTCTGCCGCGGATCACGGGCTACCTCGTCATCGGCATCCTCTTCGGCCCTCATATCCTGGTTTTGCTCCCGCGTCAGACTGTGACCGACTTTCGGCTCATCAATGACGTCGCGCTGAGCGTGATCGCGCTCCAGGCTGGCGGCGAGCTGCGCATCCACACCCTCCACCAGCGTGTGCGGGCCATCGGATCGATAACGGCCTTTCAGATCGTCGCCACCGCCGTGGGCGTCGCGGCCGCGGTCTACTTCGGTAAGAGTCTTTTTCCCTTTCTCGTCGGCCAGCCGAGCCGCACCGTCCTGGCCGTCGCGTTGATCTTTGGGCTCGTCGCCGTGGCCAATTCCCCCGCCACCATTATCGCGGTGGTCACGGAACTGCGCGCTCGCGGGCCGCTCACCGACACCGTGCTCGGTGTCAGCGTCCTCAAGGACGTCATGATCCTGTTGCTGATCGCGGTCGTGATTCCCACCGCTCTGGTGCTGGCTGAACCAACACGCGGATTCGAGCTGCACCAGGTTCAGGAGATCAGCTTAGAGATCGTGCTGGCCCTGGTGCTCGGAAGTGCGGTGGGCTGGCTCATCGGCCTTTACCTGCGCCACATCAACCTCCAGCCCATACTCTTCGTCCTCGCCGTCGCCTTCGGGGTGGTTGAGTTCTGCCACGCGTTAGGCCTCGAGTCGGAGTCCTACATCCTCATGAGCATGGCCGCCGGGTTCGTGGTCCAGAACTTCTCCGTCCAGGGGCCGAAGTTCGTCGAGGCGCTGGAGGCAAACTCACTGCCCCTCTACGCCCTGTTCTTCGCCGTGGCGGGCGCCGACCTCAACTTGTCCGTTTTCCCGTTCGTCTGGAAAGCGGGAATCATGATCATCGCTTTCCGTATCGCTCTGTTCTACCTGAGCACGTACTTTGGCGCGCGCAGCAGTCACGACCTGCCGATCGTTCAGCGCTACAGCTGGATGGGGTTCATCGCCCAGGCCGGCGTCACCCTGGGACTCGCCAACATTGTGCGTGTCCGATTCACCGACTGGGGCGAGCCGGTCGCCACGATCATCGTCGCCATGATCGCTGTGAACCAGCTGGTCGGCCCTCCCCTGCTCCGCTTCTTGCTGGTACGAGCCGGCGAAAGCCAATGAGGCCGATGCACTCCCACATTGCTGGCGAGCGCCCACGACACGCCGGGAGCACGGGGAGCCGACTACTCCCCACTGGCTACAGCGTGGATCAGGGCGACGTGTAGTCCGGCTCGTTACCAGGCTTCCACTTGATATTGCAGCCCAAGCTCGGCTTCTGATCCTTGGCCACCGGCCTGCCGGCGAGCACGGCCTCGGTCGCCTCCCGCAGATCCCTGCCAGTCACGGGTATCGCGTTCCCCGGCCGACTGTCATCAAGCTGGCCACGGTAGACCAGCCGCCGCTCCGCGTCGAAGAGGAAGAAATCCGGCGTACAGGCGGCTCTGTATGCCTTGGCGGTCTCCTGGGCTTCATCGTAGAGAAACGGGAACTCCCAACCATCGGTCAGCGCCAGCTTCTTCATGTTCTCCGGACTGTCATCCGGGTACCCCTTCACGTTGTTGGAGTTGATCGCCACGACGCCGAGTCCGCGCGGCACGTAATCAGCCGCCAGCCGACCGAGTTCCTCGCCAACGTGCTGCACATACGGGCAATGATTGCAAATGAACATGACCAGCAGCGCTGGCTTCCCCTCGAAGTCGTTCAAGGCAACCGAGTCTCCATCCACTGCATTCACGAGCTTGAAGCCAGGTGCCGGCGTGCCGAGCGGCAACATCGTCGACGCAGTGAGAACCATGTCTGTGTCTCCTGATTGACAGTTCGCCGCTCCTGGAACTCAGAGGTGCTTAACGTAGGCGCTGCGCCGCCTCTGGCTTGAGCTCCCAGAGCACATTGACGATGACCCAGCGGCCATCGAACTTAACCACATGCAAATAATCGATCCAATCCCGGGCCACGACCTTCACGCTGGCCGCGTTCTCGAAGACGTCCAGGATCGTCACGTCACGCTGGCGCTGGCCCTCCGGCGTCTGTCTCCCGTAGCCCGCCCGGGTTCCCGCCACCAGCTGTTCCGCACCCATGTCATTGAGCGTGCTCCCACCAGTACTGGGATCCGTCCTGACCATCCGCTTTGCGAGTTCGGGGTGCAGAGCCCGCTCCATGCGCTCGGCGTCCCCTTCGTACCAGCCCTCGATGTAGTCGAGAGCCGTCCCTACTATGGCCGCGGAATCCGCCGCGGTCTGTCCCATCACCTTGCACGGGGTCACCAGTAGGGCCGCGATCACGAAAAGCAACACGTGCCGCATCGCGTTTACCTCCTGAAGTGAAGAGTGGCTTGTCGAGCATACCCCCTCGATCGGGGAAAAACCAAGCGACTTGCATCCATCCTTACGAATCTGATCTTCTATAGATTCACACGGCCGATCGACACAGCAGCGCCGTTTACGGCGCAATAGGTGCACCGATATGGCCGATGCACTCAGTACTAGCAGCCGTGAACCAGCGAGATGCAGACACAGCGACTGACATTCAAGGGTGCAACTGGCGCCAGACTCTCCGCCAGACTGGAGCTTCCGGTTGACGAGCATCCGATTGCCTATGCGCTCTTCGCCCATTGCTTTACGTGCACGAAACAATACAGGGCGGTCGTCAATATCAGCCGGGCCTTGAGCCAGGCCCGAATCGGGGTGCTCCGCTTCGACTTCACGGGTCTTGGCGAGAGCGAGGGCGACTTCGCCGACACGACGTTCTCATCCAACGTCGGGGACCTTGTGGCAGCGGCGCAGTTCATGGAGCGCGAATGGGAGGCGCCGGCGATCCTCGTCGGCCACTCACTGGGCGGCGCCGCCGTGCTTCATGCCGCCCACCACATCCCGGCCTGCCAGGGGGTCGCGACCATCGCGGCGCCAGCAGAGCCCGAGCACGTCAGGCGCCACCTCACCAGCTCACTGGAAGAGATCAAGACCAGAGGGGCAGCAGAGATTCTGCTGGCCGGACGACCGTTCACCATCACGAAGGAGTTCCTGGAGGACCTCAGCGCGCACAACATGGCCGAGGTCATCCGCGGGCTCGGCCGCGCGGTCCTCATCTTCCACTCGCCCGACGACAAGATCGTAGGGCCCGAGAACGCGACTCGGATCTATGAGACAGCGAGTTATCCGAAGTCCGTGGTCTCATTGCCGGGAGCTGATCACCTGCTGTCACGAACGGAGGATTCGCAGTATGTGGGCGCCGTCATCGCGGCCTGGGGGGCGCGTTACCTTGCCACGCCCCGGGACAGCGCCCGCGCTGAGGAGACGCCCCGCGACGCGGTGATCGTGCGGACCGGGCGCTCTCGCTATCACACCCGGATCCTCGCCGGGAGCCACACGCTGATCGCCGACGAGCCGCAGAGCGCAGGCGGAACGGATATGGGCCCAACGCCCTTCGGCTTGTTAATGGCCGCGCTGGGTGCCTGTACGACGATAACCTTGAGGATGTACGCGGATCGCAAGGAGTGGCCTCTCGAGGAGATCAGGGTCCGTCTGAAGCATCGGAGCCTCCCGGCGCAAGGGGCGCCCGTCTCTGAACACGGCGTCCCGAAGCTAGACGAGATCAGTCAGACCCTGGAGCTGGTTGGGCCGCTCGATGCTAAGCAACGCCAGCGCCTGTTCGAGATCGCCCACCGCTGTCCGGTACATCGCGCGCTGCACTCAGGCGTCAACCTCGCGACGGAGCTCGTGGAGCGGCAGGATCCCTAGCCGGCCCGAGCCTGCGCAGCCGCTAGTGGGAAGTGCCCCGGAACGCTGCCGCCCGGAACAGCCCGTCGGCGGACTGCAGGATCTTGCCTCTCAAGCGCGGCGGATAGCGTGGGTGCTGATCCAAGAAGTCGCGCACGATCGCCGCGGCGCTTTCTGAGCTGTGCCCGTCCAGCGTCGCGTCCAGCCAATTCTTGGGGAAGAAGATGTCACCGGTCGCCTGGATCTCCTCGACAAGCTCGAGGCTGGGGAGGATGTACTTCTCTGACTGCGCCGCGCGGAGCGGATGATGCAGATACCCCAGTGCTTCGAGCACCCAGGGCTCGTGCTCGCGGTTCTCCGGTTGCTTCAAGCTCTCGAAGAAGTGATCTCGCGCAGCCGCATCGGCGGACAAGGCAGGCCGAACGAAGCCAAATCGCTCTCTGCGGTCCGGATTGTCGATGCGTCTTTCCTGTCCGTCGAGGATCTCCTCCCAACCCGCGACCTCGCGGAGGGCAAGATCGAGCGCCAGTCGGGTGTAGTCGCGCTCCGAGAGTGGCAGCCCCTCGATCTCCAGCTCTTTGCGCCAAACTCGCTCCAGCTGTTGCACTGCACCTCCCGTCAGTGCGATTGAGCGGTAGGCGTTGAAGTACGACGCCTTCAAGCTGGGTGTACGCGCCTCCTCCATCAGCCTCCAGAGCAGCGATTCCAGCTCTGGAGCCCGCCGCAGCCGCTCTGCCTCGGGCAGGAACCGCCAGTAGGTGCTCCAGAGATAGGCCAGGATGCGCTGTATGAGTAGCTCGTCGGTCTCACTCGTGAGCGCCTGCGTCGCCAAACCCGCGATCCGTGCTGGGGGCACACGCGCCTCCAGCATCGCATCCCAGAGCGACAGCCACGCGACGCCCCGGGTCAGCGCAGTTGGCAGTGCTGGCGTGTGCTGCAGCAGGTAATCCAGGCTCGCCGGGTCGAGTGCGAACAGCCCATAACCGACCCCGCGCCCATCAGGCAACATGAAGCTTGGGGCAGTGCTCCCGGCCGCGTCCGCCACCTCGAGCCGCAGATCTTTCAGGTGTACCGGGAACGTCCGCTGCGTGTCCGGGTAGCCGAGCCATACGTCCAACCTCTGACTCCAAATCCGATCCGCGCCCAGTGGGTCTGACTGCTCCAGCGTCAGAGATGAGACTGTCCCGCGTTCGTCCAGCGAGAGCTGTGTGGTGACCGTCGGACGACCGGGCTCGTCGACCCAGACACGGCTCCAGCTCGCCAAATCCTCCTCCGTTAGTCCGTCAAGTATCTCGATGAGATCCGGCCAGGTGGCGTTGCCGAACTGAAATGCGCGCAGGTACTCACGCAGACCCTCGCGCAGCTTCTCCTCCCCCGTCAGCTCTTCCAGCTGCCTCATCACGATCGGCGCTTTCTGATAGATGATCGCGCCGTAGAGGGTCCCTGCCTCATTCAGGTTGTCCAGCTCCTGACGGATCGGATTCGCTCCCGCCGTACGGTCAACCTCGTATGCCGCCGGGTAGTGAGTGAGCAGGAAACGCAGCTCATGATCGATGTCCGGAAAGGCGGGGTTCACGATCTTCGCCGCCATGAAGTTGGCGAAGACCTCCTTCGTCCACACATCGTTGAACCACTCCATCGTCACCAGGTCACCGAACCACATGTGCGAAGTCTCATGTGCGATCAGGCTGGCCCGACCTAGCTCTTCGTTCTGGGTGGCCGACTCATCCAGCAGCAGCCGGGAGGCTCTGTAGAAGATCGTTCCGGGATGCTCCATCCCGCCGTACTGGAAGGAGGGGATGAGGACGAAATCGAACTTGCCGAACGGGTAGTCGATGCGCGTGTAGGCCTCCAGCCAGTCGAGCGCCCCTGCGTGCAGGTCAAAGATCGCGGCCGTGTTGCGGGCGACACTCGCGCTATCGGTCTCGCGGTGATACATGCGCATGGCCCGGCCGCCGCGCTCCGCCTCCAGCACCCGGAACTCGCCGGCGGCGAAGGCGAACAGATAGGTGCTGATCGGCTCGCTCTCGGCGAAGCGGAATACAGCGCGATCCCCAGTCGTTTCATGCGATAGGACCGCACCGTTGGCGACCGCCTGCCAGGTTGCGGGTACGTCCAACGTGAGGCGGTAGCGGGCCTTCAGGTCCGGCTGGTCGAAGCACGGGAAGGCGAAACGGGCGCGATCAGGAACGAATAGGCTGTACAGGAACTCCCGGTTGCGATTGAGCGAGGCGTCTCCTACCAGGAACTCGATCTCGATAACGTTCTCGCCGATCTCAAGAGCCGAGGCCGGCAGTACGATGTGGCCGTTCAGAAACTCGTACGCCACATCGCCACCAGTGACCTGCACCGCGATGACACTCTCGCGCGGTTGCTCGAAATCCAGCACCAGCGGCCGACCAACGTCGTTCAGTCGCAAGCGGATCGTCGCACGTCCGGCGATCCGCTGCCCAAGGGAGTCGGGTAAGCTGAGCCGCATCTCGTAGCGGACGTCAGAGAGAACGCGGGCCCGCTCCGAGGCCAGCGTCCAGGAGACCCCTGGCACGATGTCGCCAGGACCAGGCTCTCTGCAGCCCGCTGACATCCCGACCAGCACGGCCAGAACGCCGCTCCTCAGTAGCGCCTTGGCCAAGAAGCGCTCGCCCATGACGTATCCTCCGTGATGAGTGTGGCAATCTAGCGGCTGGCCGTGCGCGGCGGAAACGGCCACAACGACTAGCACAGTTCCTGTAGCGCTCGGCTGAGCAGCACTCGGGTTCCGGCAGCCGTCGCAACTGACAGTCTGACAAAGGCTTACGTTGATCACCTGATGAGGACATCACGCCCGAAGGCGTCGTGCGCAGCCCTGGCGTAGTCTTGCGGCGGAACTCGATGAACGAACGAGTGAGAGATGATGCGTGTGCGTCTAGCGCTCAACCAGCTTCGGCTTCATGCCTGCGCAACGCTGGTAAACTGAGGCATGGCGGGCAGACGGATAATGAAGGTACTCCCCTTGCCCACCTCGCTCTCCACGGAGATGCTTCCCTGATGCCTCGTGACGATGCCATAGGCGATGGAGAGCCCCAGGCCGGTACCTTCACCGCCCATCTTCGTGCTATAGAACGGGTCAAAGATGTGATCGACCCGGTCCGCCGGTATTCCGCATCCTGTATCGGAGATGGAGACTTCCACGAACTCATCTTCGGTAAAGCGCGTAACAACCGTGAGAGTGCCTTTCTCCTCCATCGCCTGCACGGCATTCACGATGATGTTCATGAACACCTGTTCGAGTTGTGACTTGTCGCCCACCACCGCGGGTAGCCCGGGCGCGAAGTCCTTTACCAGCTTGATATTGAAGAAGAATGCCTGCTTCTGAAGCAGACGCAGCGTCTCCTCGACCGTCGCACTGATGTCAACCTGTTCGGCGCCAGTCTCTGATTGACGAGAGAACTCTAGCAACCCCTTCACGATCTCACGGCATCGCTCGCACTGGGCGACCACCTCTTCCAGGTTCGCACGGCTAAGATCATCCTGCGGTAGGTCCTCCAGGGTGAGCGCCGTAAGCGCCAGAATCCCACCCAGCGGATTGTTGATCTCGTGCGCCACCCCCGCCGACAGCATTCCCAGTGAGGCCAACCTCTCAGACTGGGCAACTCGCGTTTGCATCGCAACGAGTTCCTCAGTCCGCTGTTTGACTTTCTGTTCAAGCGTCTTACCCCATTCCTCGAGGTCGCCCCTCATCTGCCGCAACGCAGATGCCATGTGGTTGAAAGCGCTTGCCAGCTCGGCCAGTTCATCGTTCGATCTGACCGCTACCTGGGTATCGAGATTACCACCGGCGACTTCTCGTGAGGCGTAGACAAGTTGTCTGATCGGGACTGACAGCCTTCTGGAGATGACGTACGACAAACCCATCACCAGGAACGCGCCACCCAGGGTGATGCCCAAGAAAAGAAGGCTGGTGCGCCTCTTGAGGTCGAGGTACGGCTCTTCCAGGATCCCGACATAGAGAATCCCGATGATCCCGTTGCTTATGTCCCGGATAGGCTCATAGGCGCTGATGTACCAGCTGTTCACCACGTAGGCACGCCTGATCCAACGCTCCCCATCTCTTACGACACGGTTGTAGACGTCCTCCGACACGCGGGTGCCGATCGCGCGCGTACCGTCCTCGTTCATGACATTCGTCGAGATCCTGACGTCATCGTGAAAGATCGTGGCCGTGCCAATGTCTCTTCCCTTGTACTTCGCATTTTGAAAG
>JBDHKG010000103.1:0-10265 GCA_039586495.1 Gemmatimonadota bacterium
CCGGCACTCGGCGAAGTCCTCGTAGGGGATCGTGTACCGGTCGACGTTGGGCAGCATGTTGCCGCCTACGGCGCTGTTCCGCACGAGGCCGGTAGGGTACCACTGGTGACTCACCCCTTGGATCTGGGCGGCGCAGACGGCGCGGCCGTGCCTGTCCCAATAGCCCTGACTGATGTTGTAGAAGATGGGCTTGCGGAAGCCCGCCTCTCGCAGGGCGCTCGCCATCGCATCGATGTAGCGCGTGGTCTCTTCCGGTCCTGCGGGGTGGCTGGGCTCGTTGAAGATCTCGATGGCCAGGAGGTTCGGATCTTCCCCGTACGTGAGGCCCGTGTAGGGGTTCGTGTGGGTGACGAACTGCCTGAGATAGTTCTCCTGAGCCCGGCGGGCCTCCGGGCTGACGGTCATCGCGCCTTTGTCGTATCCGTCGGAGAACCCGTCGGTGCCGGGGTCCGGCTCGGGGTAGCCCGCCGGCCACCAGGCGATCGGGGTGAGGATCGCCTTGATGCCGTATTCGGCCAGTCGGGCCATGAGATAGTCGAGCAGATCCAGGTGCTCGTTTTCCACGAGGTTGCCCTGAGCGTCGCTCACCTCCCGGTCCCAAACGTGGATGCGGTAGGCATCGAGGCCGAGGCGCGCAAGGTGCATCACGTCCGAGTCGATGGCCTGCTTATGATCGGCGCCGAGAAGCCCAAGGGCGCGGTACGAATGGGCGAAGAGTTGACGCCGAAGAGCGCCACCTCATCCGCTGTCGCCGTCCATCGCATCACCCCGCGCTCGTCGACCGCGACTGGCCCGCCGCCGACCTCCGGTATCTGCGCTTCCAGGGATGTACCGAGCCCGGTTGCCAATCCGATGAGCGGGAGCAGGAACAGACGGGAACGCAGCATGATCTGGTTCGCCTTCGCTGCTTTGTCGGAAGAGTCGGCCGGGGCTGTTCTTGCCAATCACAATATGGACTCGCGGCTACCCTGCAAGGCCTGTGCTCTTGCGCCACGCGGAAGAGTTGGCTGAGGCTCCTGGCGGGCGCGCCCGGACGACGCCCTGACGTTCCTGTTTGGCACCCTTCCTTCCCACTCTTGACAAGGCCCGGCCCGGTCGCGAAACTGCAAATCGTCTCTATAACCGCTGGTATGCAACATCAACGGTCGCGCCCGCGTTCGGTGCTTCGTGGATCGCCTGTGGGCGGGCTGATCCTCTACCGTTACCGTCGCTCGTGCGGGGGAAACGCGGGAAGGCTTGCGGCCCTCCGGAGCGCTAATGATTATCGCTTCAATACTCACGCTTCTCTAGGAGCTCGCTCCCGTGCAGCGGCTCGTCAGAGCGCTGGCCCTGCGAGGCGCCGCTGTTCGGTGGCGCTTCGAATGAGGGCAGCTCATTCCTGAGGCTGTGGAGGAACCCATGACTAGGTTTCGACAGTTGCTCGTCGCGCTCCTCACCACCGTTATTTGGGCGGTGCCGCTCGAGGCGCAGCAGACGGGCACCATCCGGGGACGGATCGTCGACGCCGAGCTACTGGTGCCTGTTGCCGGCGCCGCGGTGATGGTCGACGACCGCACAGCTCTGAGTGACGACGACGGCCGTTTCGTCCTGACCGACGTACCCGCAGGGACCTATACGCTACGGGTGACCCGCTTGGGTTACGGCGAGGTGGAAGAAACGGTCACCGTCGTTTCGGGCGAGACGACCAACGTCGAGATCGAGATGCAGGCGGAGGCCGTGGAGATCGAGCCGTTGGTGGCGATCGGCTACGGCGAACGGCTGGTACGGGATCTGACCGGGGTCGTGCAGGAAGTGTCGCTCGAGGAGTTCAATACCGGCCGCATCGTCAGCCCCGAGGAGCTGATCCAGGCGAAGGTCGCAGGGGTCCAGGTAGCCGAAGCGAACGGCGGGGAGCCGGGGGGCGCGATCTCGATCCGGATCCGCGGCGGAACGTCGGTGAACGCGAGCAACGAGCCGCTGTTCGTCGTCGACGGTGTGCCGCTGGCGGTCGGAGGAGGGATCGCGGCCGGGCGTAACCCGCTCAACTTCCTGAACCCCGAAGACATCGAGTCGATGACCATTCTCAAGGACGCGTCGGCCACAGCGATCTACGGGTCCCGGGGCGCCAACGGTGTGGTGATCATCCAGACGAAGGGCGCGGCGCGCGCAGTCGGCGGCATGGGGAGCCGGCTGACCTACACCGGCTCCGTGTCCGGCTCGGGCGTCACCGCTGAGCCGGATGTGCTGACGGCCCAGCAGTTCCGCGACGCGGTGGCGCAGTATAATCCGTCCGCCCTGGACCTGCTCGCAGACGCGAACACGGACTGGCGCGACGCCGTTCAGCGTGCCGGTGTCGGGCACGAACATACGATCGCCTTCGCCGGTGCGACCAGGGACTTCGACTACCGGCTGTCGCTCGGTTACCTGAACCAGGAAGGCGTCATTCGCGGCTCGGCCACCGAGCGAGCGACCGTCGGGCTGGGCTTCCGCCACCGCTTCTTCGACGAGCGGCTGAGCCTGTCCGCGAATCTCAGGGGTGCGCGCATAAACGACGACTTCACACCGGGTGGCGTCGTCGGCCTCTCCACCATATTCGCCCCGACCCAGCCGATCCTGGACCCGGACAGCCCGCACGGCGGGTATTTCGAGTGGTACGACTATATGGAGGGGGCGAACAACCCGGTCGCCATGTTGGATCTGAGCGTGGACGAAGGCACGACCTACCGCAGTGTCGGCGACATCGAAGCGCAGTTCGAGGTTCCGTACGTGGCGGGGCTGAGGGGCAACGTGCGATTCGGCTACGACGCGACCAAGACCGAGCGCGAGACGTTCCGGCCGACCTACTTGCGGGGGGAGGCGGAGAGAGGCTACGCCGGGTTCGTGAGTCGTTCGAACAACACCCAATCCAACCTGCTGTTCGATGTGTTCGCCAACTACGACCGCAGCTTGGAGTCTCTGGGGGGGGCGGACCTCAATGTCACCGCCGGCTACTCGTACGAGGAGTCGAATAGCGAGTACCCGTACTTCGAGGCACAGGGCTTGAGCTTCGACTACCTCGGTACGTCCGGCATCCCGGCGGCCGAGCAGCAGCGGAGCACCATCTGGATCGACGAGAGCCGCCTCATCTCCTTCTTTGGTCGCGCCAACTTCACGGTGGCCGACCGCTACCTACTGACGCTGAGCGTGCGCCGCGACGGCTCGTCCAGATTTGGACCGGACGAGCAGTGGGGCACCTTCCCTTCCGCCGCGTTCGCCTGGCGCATCATCAACGAGCCGTTTCTGCAAGATGTGGGGTGGCTCTCAGACCTGAAGCTCCGGCTCACGTGGGGGAAGAACGGTAACCAGGCCTTCGAAAACTATCAGCAGTATCCGACCTACGACATCGGCGATGACAGGGTGCAGTACCAGTTCGGCGATGACTTCGTCACGACCATCCGGCCGGGGGCGGCCGACCGCGGCATCAAGTGGGAGGAGACGACGTCGACCGACCTCGGCCTCGACTTCGGCTTCTCGAACAACCGGTTCACCGGCGCCATCGATTACTACTTCAAGAAGACCAAGGACCTGCTCTTCGAGGTGCCGGTCGCAGCCGGGACGTTTACGAAGAACTACATCTGGACGAACATTGGCAGCGTCGAGAACCGCGGTCTCGAGCTCAGCCTGAGCGCCTTGCTCGCCGACGGCCGCGACGGCGGTTTCTCCTGGAACGCCGACTTCAACGCGGCGACCAACTCCAACGAGCTCACGGAGATCAACCCGTGGGGCGGCGGGGAGGTGATCCTCACGGGCGGCATCGCCGGTGCCGTGGGCAACTTCATCCAGGTGCTGCAGCCCGGCCATCCGGTCAACTCGTTCTACGTCTACCGGCACAAGCGCGGCGAGGACGGGAAGCCCATCTATGCCGACGAGAACGACGACGGCTTCATTGACGCCGCTGAGCTGCTGCTCATGTACGATGATGTCAACGGGGACACCATCATCAATCAGGACGATCGGGTCCCGTTCAAGAGCCCGGCGCCCACCTGGATCATCGGCCACACGTCGCGCATGACGTGGGGCAGATTCGATGCCAGCTTCACGATCCGTGCGTACCTCGGCAACTACGTCTACAACAACGTGGCCTCGAACTACGGCCATTACCGGGCGCTGTCGTACGTGGTGGCGCCCAACAACCTGGTCACGTCAGTGCTGGATACCGGGTTCGAGTCCGAGCAGTACTTCTCGGACTATTACGTTGAGGATGCGTCGTTCCTGCGCATGGACAACCTGACGGTCGGCTATACCTTCTCGCCGCTGAGGTCGGTACGACGGATGCGCGTCTTCGGGACGGTCCAGAACGTGTTCATGCTGACGGGGTACGACGGGGTCGATCCGCTGGCGGGCGTGAACGGCATCGATAACAACCTCTATCCGCGCTCCCGGACCTTCACGGCCGGGGTGAACGTGTGGTTCTGAGGCTGACTGCGGACTTACGAAAAGGACGGAGCCATGAGAAGCATCGGACGCAATGCCAGCCTCGTAGTCGTCGCGCTGGCGATCGGGCTCGGCATGAGCGCTTGCACCGACGTGGTGGTCGAGCCGAAGAGCTCGGTGAGCAGCGGCACGGTCTTCACGGACGCGTCGGCGTACCGGTCGTTCCTGGCCAAGCTGTACGCCGGCCTCGCTGTGAGCGGGCAGGAGGGTCCGCACGACAACCCGGACATCGAGGGCATCGACGCAGGATTCGGTCAGTACATGCGCGGCTACTGGCAGCTGCAGGAGCTGCCGACGGACGATGCCGTGATCGGTTGGGGCGACATGGGGCTGCCCGAGCTGGTCGCTTCACAATGGGCGTCGACGAACCAGTTCGTTTTCGCCATGTACTACCGGGCCTTCTTCCAGATTGCCCTGGCGAACGAGTTCCTTCGGGAGACGACGAACGAGGTGCTGGCGCAGCGAGGCCACCAGGACATCCCGGAAATACCGCAGTACCGGGCCGAAGCCCGGTTCCTGCGGGCCCTCAGCTACTGGCACGTCCTCGAGCTCTTCGGCGATGTCCCCCTCGTGACGGAGGACTTCACCGCCGGCTCGCCGCCACCGGATCAGGCCACGCGCGCGGAGCTCTTCGACTTCGTCGAGAGCGAGCTGACCGAAATACGGAGTGAGCTGCCGGCCCTCGGCGCGGCCGAGTACGGCCGGGCGGACGAGGGCGCCCTGTCCATGGTGCTGGCGAAGCTCTACCTGAATGCGGAGGTGTACGGGGTGGGCGATCGCTACGCGGATGCGCTGGCGGAGGTCCAGACGGTGATCGGCGGACCGTACTCGCTGGATCCCGACTACCAGGACATGTTCCTGGCCGACAACCACACGTCGCCCGAGATCATCTTCGCGGTGCCGTTCGACGGCCTGCGGACCCAGACCTGGGGCGGGACGACGTTCATTGCGCACGCATCGGTGGGAGGCACCATGAACGCCGCCGACTACGGGCTGGACGGCGGCTGGTACGGCCTGCGCGTGACGCCCGAGATCGTGAGCCTCTACGAAGGCGGCGCGGGCGGACCGGACGGGCGGGCGGACATCTTCTACACCGACAACCAGAACCTCCAGGTGATCGACCTGGGGACGTTCGAGGACGGCTACGCGTTCCCGAAGTACAAGAACGTCACGTCCACGGGCCAGGCGGGCTCCCACCCGACCCACACCGACATTGACTACCCCGTGTTCCGCCTGGCCGATGCGTACCTGATGTACGCCGAGGCGCACCTGCGCGGCGGCGGCGGCGACGCGGGGACGGCCCTGGGCTACGTGAATGCGATCCGCCAGCGCGCCTACGGCGACAACAGCGGCGACATCACGGCCGGGGAACTCACACTCGACTTAGTTCTGGACGAGCGGGGGCGCGAGCTGATCTGGGAAGGGCACCGCCGCAACGACCTGATCCGCTACGGCCGATTCACCGGCGATACGTACGTCTGGGCGTTCAAGGGCGGGGTACCGGCCGGGATGGGCACGGCCGACCACCTGGCCCTCTACCCGATCCCGGCCTCGGAGCTGATAGCCAACCCGAACCTGGTACAGAACCCCGGCTATTGATCGGGCGGGTGGGAGCGCATGAGCAATCAGCTCGGCCGCCGTTCGGCGGCCGAGCTGATCTGCGTATGGAAGACCGATTCCCCCCCGTGACCATCTGGCTACGCAGCGCCATCGCCACGCTGCTCGCGCTCCTCATGCTTGGCAGCGGGTGTGCTGATGATTCGACAACGCCGCCCGTGTCGGGGATGCCGAGCCGGCCGACCCTCGACCCCACGTATCGAGCGAGCGGCCACATGGCCGCCGGGGACGTCTTCCTCCACCTGTTCGAGTGGAAGTGGACCGACGTCGCGAGCGAATGCGAGGACGTGCTGGGGCCGCTCGGGTTTCGCGCGGTGCAGGTCTCGCCGCCCCAGGAGCACATCCTCCAGAGCGGCTTTCCCTGGTGGCAGCGCTATCAACCCGTGAGCTACGACATCGAGCGAAGCCGCTCGGGCAGCGGCGCCGAGTTCAGCGATATGGTGGCGCGCTGCCGGGCGGCGGGCGTGGACATCTACGTCGACGCCGTGATCAACCACATGACCGCGGGCGCGGGGACAGGCAGCAACGGCACCGTCTACACGAAGTACCACTACCCGGGCCTGTACACCCAGGCCGATTTTCACGCTCCCTGCGTCGTGGACGACTACCAGAACGCCGCCAACGTTCAGGACTGCGAGCTCTTCGGTCTGGCCGACCTCCACACGGGGAAGGTCGAGGTGGGGCAGCGGATCGCGGACTACCTGAGCGGACTGGTCCGGCTCGGTGTGGCGGGCTTCCGGCTGGACGCCGCGAAACACATCCAGCCGGTGGAGCTCGACACCATCCTGGACCTGGTCAACGAGGCCGTGCGGGAGGAGGGGCTAGCGCTGCCCTACATCTTCGCCGAGGTGATCGACCCTGGGTCGGAGGCGGTCAAGGCAAGGGACTACTACGGATTGGGCTACGGGTCGGGCGGAGCGGCCGATATCACCGAGTTCAGGTTCCGCGGCATCGCCGACAAGTTTGCCGGCACGAACGGCCAGCAGCTGGCCGACCTGGCGCAGTTCTCGGCGGCTTCTTGGGGGTTGATGCCAGCCGATAAGGCCGTGGTCTTCGTCGAGAACCACGACACGCAGCGCGATGGCGGCGGCATCGGCTACCGCGACGGCGACGTGTACCGGCTGGCCAACATCTGGATGCTGGCCCAGCCCTACGGCTATCCCAAGGTCATGTCGAGCTACGCGTTCGACCTGGGAAGGCCGGGAGGGCGCGACGCGGGCCCGCCGTCCGACGCCTCGGGGGAGACCCTCGACGTGTCCTGTGCGGCGAGCCTTGAGACGGCGACGCTCGGCGAATGGGTGTGCGAGCACCGCGACCCGGCCATCGCCGGCATGGTAGGATTCCGCCGTGCGGTGGCGGGGACCGGAATCAGCGAGTGGTGGGACAACGGCGCCAATGCGATCGCCTTTTCGCGGGGCGACCGCGGATTTGTGGCACTCAGTCTGGAGGAGACCACGGTCGCCGTGGATGTGGCGTCCCCCCTCCCGCCTGGCACCTACTGTGATGCGCTGACCGGAGGCCTTGACGGCGGGACCTGCGGCGGCCGGAGCGTCGTGGTCGGACCGGACGGCCGCGTGCAACTGGAACTGGAGGCCGGCGAGGCACTCGCGATCCATACCGAAGCCCGCCTATAATTCGGGTTCGGCGCCGTCCGGCCGGATCCCGTGAGAAGCCACTCGGAGGATAGACCGATGCGAATGCGGATCGCAAAGACCCGTTGCCGTCGATTCCAGCCCTTATTCCAACTTTGATCGTCCTTCCAACGCGCATGGACGAATTAGAGGCTCTCGGGTCCCTCGCCAAAGCGATGGGTGTCCACACCCACTACACGGATGGCCTGGGCAGGCCTGTTACCGTGGCCCCCGAAACGCTTCTTCGCGTCTGCGCCGCGCTCGGCGCCCCGGTCGCCCGCCCCAGTGATGCCGCCGAAGCATTGCGGGCCCACCACGCGACCAAGAACACCGGGCTCCTTCCGCCCGTCCTCGTCGCCTGGGACGGAGCCCTGCCTCCCCTCGCGATCTCCGAAGACGGCCTTGTCCATGCGGAGATGCTGCTCGAAGACGGTGACGTCGCCCCGCTCGAGATCTGCAGCGCCGAGCTTCGGGCCACTCACCGCCTTCCCTTCGGCTACCACCGCCTCACGGTCGAGGCCTCGGGCAGAGCCGAGACGTGCACAGTCATCGCCGCACCGGAGCGCGCGTGGCGGCACACCGACTCGGGACGGAGGTGGGGTCTGGGGACGCACCTCGCGGCGTTGCGGTCGGCTCGCAGTCGCTCACTCGGTGACCTCAGCGACCTCGAGGCCCTGTGTCGCTGGGTGGGCTCCCACGGTGGCGACTTGGTCACGCTGTTGCCGCTGCTCCCGACGTTCAACGGGCCGCCCACGGAGCCCAGCCCCTATTCTCCGGTGAGCCGACTGTTCTGGTCCGAGCTGGTCCTCGACCTCGGCGACGCACACCGAGCGGCTGGGCCGCCCAGCCTGCTGGACGTGACCCGGGGCGATGCCGAGGTTCGGGCTGCCCTCGAAGGGTTGCCGGCCCCAGAGCCGTCGCTGCTCGACGACGAGCTGGTCCGCTACGCCCGGTTCCGAGGTGCCCAGGCCCGACTCGGTCGGGACTGGCGGGAGTGGCCGGAGAGCCCCCGGGCTGGCAGGCTGGGTCCCGCCGACATCGATCCGGAGGAGGAGCGGTTCCACCTCGTGGCCCAGACGATGGTGCGCGACCAGCTCAGTGACCTCCGGCAGCGCCTCGACGCGGCCGGCGTCCGCCTGGGCCTGGATCTGGCTGTGGGCGTGCACCCCGATGGCTACGACCCGTGGTCCCGAAAGGCGCTGTTCGCCGAAGGGATGTCCGTGGGGGCGCCCCCCGACCCGGGCTTTCCCAGTGGACAGGATTGGGGTTTCTCGCCGGTGCTGCCGGGGGCGTCACGGAGAGAGGGACACAGGTACCTGGCCGCCTGCATCGCCCATCCGGCGGCCCTGTCGGGGGTGCTGCGCGTCGACCACATCATGGCCAACACCCGGCTCTACTGGATTCCCCACGGGTTCGGGAAGCACGAAGGGACTTACGTCTCGTACCCCTCCGAGGAGCTCTTCGCGATCATGACCCTCGAGTCGCACCGGAACTGGTGCGAGGTGGTGGGGGAGAACCTCGGAACCGTGCCCCCGGAGATCGACGAGGCGCTGCCGCGCCACGGGATCTGGGGCATGTTCCTGGCCGAGTTCGAGGCCGCAGAATCAGAAGAGGAACCCGCCCCCCCCACCGTTGACGACGTGGCCCTCATCGGCACCCACGACACTCCGACCTTCGCCGGGTGGCTCGTCGGGGTCGACATCGACGAACGTGCCCGCGTCGGCCTGCTCGAAGAAGCCGCGGTCCCTGCCGAGCGTGAAGCCCGAGCCGAGGCAGCGCAGAAGCTCGCGACGACCCTGGACGGCAGCCTGAGCGAGCCCCGTGCGTTCCTCGAGAAGCTCCTGGATTGGCTGGGACGGTCCCCCAGCCCCCTCGTCATCCCGTGGCTCGAAGATCTGTGGCTTGAGGAGCGGCAGGTGAACCTTCCGGCAACGCGCTCCTCGGAGCGGCCGAACTGGCAGCGCCCCATGGCTCGGCTGCTCGACGAGGTCATGACCGATCCCGAGGTGGATGCGCTGGTCCGTCGCCTCCGCCGGGCTCGAACGACACGACCATCAGAACCTTGAGATCCCACTAACCTGGCACCGCTCCCTCATGGAATCACGTACTTCCACCTCCGCCGCCTCCGTCGCCCTGCGCCCCAAGCCGCGCCTGTCCTTCTGGGACATCTGGAACATGAGCTTCGGCTTCCTGGGCATTCAGTTCGGCTTCGCGCTGCAGAACGCGAACGTGAGCCGGATCTTCGAGACGCTGGGCGCCAGCGTGGAAAACATCCCCATTCTGTGGATCGCCGCCCCCGTGACCGGGCTCCTGGTTCAGCCCATCGTTGGCTACTTCAGCGACCGCACCTGGAACCGCCTGGGCCGCCGGCGTCCGTACTTCCTCGGCGGGGCCATCTTCGCCTCTCTGGCCCTGGTCGCCATGCCGAACTCCCCCGCCCTGTGGGTGGCAGCCGGCATGCTCTGGATCATGGACGCCTCCATCAACATCTCCATGGAGCCCTTCCGCGCCTTCGTGGGGGACAACCTGCCCTCGGAGCAGCGAACCACCGGGTTCGCCATGCAG
>JBDHKG010000104.1:0-18270 GCA_039586495.1 Gemmatimonadota bacterium
GCCTCAACGTGCCAGCATCACGCCGTGATCCTCGGAATTTTGATGCAGAGCTACCTGGCGGTGGAGTAAGCTGACCAAGACGGCTCGCCCGCTGCTGCGAGAGACGGAAGCCGCAATCGTAGCGACGGTGAAGGTCGTGCCCCGGACTAGCGGAGGTAGTCTGCCGGTATCGGGTGCTCCAGACGCTCGACGTCCCAGAGGATGCTCAGCACCCACCAGCGGCCCGAGTCGTTCACCAACTGGATGCTGTTAATGCCTCGGGAGAACGGCTCGGGATCGTCTTCCGCATACCGGGACTCGTATGTGCTGAAGGCGTGGGCGATGTTCCCGAACGACTCCAGGCGCCGGGCGATCTCCCGCTCGTGGAACCCTTTCTCGCCTATCCCTGTGGACGTGATGAAGGTCGTGGACCGCTCAATGAAGGTCTCGACGTCCAGCACCAGCAGCTGCGGCGCCTCGTCGCCGCAAGGCGGTACCAGCCACCCGCGCGGATGGAAGAGGGAGCGCAGTCGCTCCCACCCAGGTAGAGTCCCGGGAGTGAAGGAGATCGCCCCGTAGAGCGCGGCGATTATCGCGTCGATCGAGCCGACATCCGCAGGCGCCGCCTGCACGGCCTTCGCATCGCGTGACTTGTCTGCCGCGCTAGCCAACATCAGCCTCCTGGGGTATGCTTGGACCGCTTCTCTGACCGCCGCCTACTACTCGGCCTTCTTCTCCTTTCGCTTCTTCATCAGGTCGTCCACCCGCTTGTTCACCTCCTCGAGGCCCTCGCTGAGCGTCTCGCGGAGCTCGTCGAGCAGATCGGTGGACGCCTCGCGCGTGGCGCCCCAGGTCTCCTTGGCGACGGCTTTTGTCTCCGGCTGTTTGGCCTCCTCGCGCACCGCGTCCACCGCCCGGTCCATCCGGTCACCCAGCTCGCGCAGCCGGTCGGCCAGCTTGCGGGTTTCCTCCTCGGTCACCTCGTCGGTCGTCCAGCCCTCGCGGAAGGCGCTACCCAGCCGCTCGCCCAGGTCCTTGACCTGCTTGCCGACCTCCTTCCAACGCTGGGCCACGTCGCGCCAGGTCCGTTCTTCCTCGGCCGGCTGTTCCGTTGGCATCGGCAGCTTCTCATCCATTCTTGTGCTCCTTCTCTGTTCTCTTCAATCCGATCATGTCCGTATCATGCAGCGATCACGTAGCGACCATTCCTATCATGTGGCTATCACGCAGCTGTCATGTAGCGATCGCGACAGTGCATCCACGTCGATTACCGAGTGATCGCTCGCACCGCGACCCCTCACCTCACTACTCATCTCGAACCGCGCGTGTTTCGCGATTCAGCACCTCGAGCAGCCAGTCGCGGGCGGCGCGCATCGCCCGTCCCCGGTGGCTGATCTCGTTCTTCTCCTCGACCGTCAGCTCCGCGCTGGTGCAGCCGCGATCGGGTAGGTAGAAGAGCGGATCGTAGCCGAACCCCCCTTCGCCCTGCGGCTCCCGCAAGATAACCCCGTCCACGCGTCCCCCGAAAACGCGCGACTCGTCCTCCAGCACCACGGCCACGGCGCAGTAGAAGTGAGCGGTACGCTGATCGTCGGGCACGTCGCGCAGCTGTCGCAACAGGTGGAGGTTGTTGGCGCGATCGACACCGTAGCCCGCCTGCATCTCCGGCGGTGCATAACGCTTGCTGCGCGGACCCGGTTCACCACCCAAAGCGTCCACGCGGATACCCGAGTCCTCAGCCATCATCGCCAGGCCGGTGCGATTGTGGAAGTACTGGGCCTTGGCGAGCGCGTTGCGCGCGAAGCTGGGGTAGCCTTCCAGCTTCTCCTCCTCCGGCTTCTGCTCGACGCCGAGCTCGGCGAGACTGACCAGGCGGATCGGCGTATCGCGGAAGATGGACTCGATCTCGCGCAGCTTGCCGGGATTGCGCGTGGCGACGGCCAGCTTCACGAGCCCGCCTTCATGGCTGCGCGTTGCAGCGCGATCAGCTGTCGCGTGCCGGCCTCGGCCAGGACAAGCAGAGCGTCGAGCGTCTCGCGGGCGAACGGCGCGCCCTCGGCTGTGCCCTGGACCTCGACGATGCGGCCGTCCTCGAGCGCAGCGAAGTTCATGTCCACCTCCGCGCGCACGTCCTCCGCGTAGTCGAGATCGAGGCACAGCTCGCCGTCCACCATCCCCACGCTCACCGCCGCCACCAGCTGGCGAACCGGGTCGGCCGGGGTCGCCCCTGCACCAACCAGGCGTGCGCTCGCCTGCCAAAGGGCGAGGCAGCCGCCCGTGATTGCGGCGGTGCGCGTGCCACCGTCGGCCGAGAGCACGTCGCAGTCAACGATCACGGTGCGCATCCCCAGCGTCTCCAGGTCGGTGGCAGCACGCAGCGCCCGGCCGATGAGGCGCTGGATCTCCTGTGTGCGGGAACGCGGACCCGTGCGCTCTCGCGGCGTGCGCGCAACGGTTGCGCGCGGCAGCATGGCGTACTCGGCGGTGACCCAGCCGCCGATACCCTCGCGCCAGGGCGGAACGCCCTCCTGGACCGTGGCAGTGCAGAGGACACGGGTGTCGCCCACGGCGATGAGACAGGAACCCTCCGCGCGGGGCGCGGCGCCCAGCTCCAGCGTCACGGGACGCAGCTCGTCGGGACGCCGGCCGGAGGGGCGCACCCGGCTCATGACGTCCCTTCCGCAGCCCGGGCCGCGCGGTCGAGGAGCTCTGTGGTGGACCGGCCCTCGAGTAGGGGCAGGATGACGAGCTGCCCGCCCACGGCCTCGAGCGCCTTCAGTTCCACCAAAGCCGCCGGTGTGTAGTCGCCGCCCTTCACCCATATGTCAGGTCTGAGCGAGGCAATGAGCTCGGTGGGTGTTTCCTCCTCGAAGATGACCACGGCATCCACACTCTCGAGGGCTGCCAGGCAGGCGGCGCGATCGAGCTGGGGTTGAAGTGGCCGGCCTGATCCCTTCAGACGGTGTACCGACTCGTCACTGTTGAGTCCAACCACCAGACGATCGCCCAGCGCTCGCGCCTGAATGAGGATCTCCACGTGGCCGCGGTGCAGGATGTCGAAGCAGCCGTTGGTGAAGACGAGCTGGAAGCCGCGCCCGGGACCGAACTGGCGGCGCGCCTCATCGCGGTCGAGGATCTTGCGCCCCAACACCTCAGGGAGCTTGTCGTCAGCACTCATCGATCGATCACCTCACGGGCTCCCGAAAGGCGGCGACGATCACCTCGCCACCCCGGGACAGCAGGTCGTAGGCCACCTCGATCCCGAGCTCCACGGCATTCTCTCGCGGGCCGCGCCCCTCTGCCCGCACCAGCTGCGCGCCGTCGGGGGTTGCGACGAGCGCGTGCAGGATCAGCTCCTCACCTTCGGCTTCGGCCCGGGCACCTACCGGAACCTGACAGCCACCCTGCAAGGTCGCCAGCAACGCGCGCTCCGCATCGGTCTCGGCCCGTGCGACCGGGTCCTCGATGGCGACGAGCAGCGCATCGGTGGCGGTGTCATCCGCCCGGCTTTCCACCGCCACGGCGCCCTGCCCTGCTGCAGGCAACCAGGCCGGCGGTTCCAGGAACGATGTCACCCGCTCAGACAGGCCGAGGCGCACGAGTCCCGCCGCCGCCATGATCAGCGCATCATACTGGCCCTCATCGAGCTTGCGCAGCCTGGTCTCCACGTTGCCGCGCACCGCCGCCACCTCCAGGTCCGGCCTGAGTGCGAGAACCTGCGCGCGCCGCCGCTCGGAGCTGGTCCCGATCCGGGCGCCCGCCGCCGCCAGCGCGAGCGCGCCTGCGCCACCTCCGCGGGCCACCCAAGCGTCGCGTGGGTCCTCGCGCTCACATACAGCTCCCACCTTGAGCCCTTCCGGCAGGTCGGTAGGCAGGTCCTTGAGCGAATGGACGGCCACGTGCACGTCGCCCGCCAGTAGCGCTGCCTCCAGCTCCTCGGTGAAGAGTCCCTTGCCGCCAATCTCGGGGAGCGGCCGATCAAGTACTCTGTCACCTACCGTCTCGATCGTAACGATCTCAAACCGCCGATCCGGCCAGGCGACGGCGAGACGTCGACGCACCGACTCGGCTTGTGCCAATGCCAGCCGGCTGCCGCGCGAGGCGATGCGTATGACCTTCGAGCCGGTCAGGGCGATCCCCCTCCCGTTGGGCTGGCGGGCTCTGCCATCGCGGCCTCGGCGATCTCCTCGCGCCGGCGCGCGCGTTGGAAGATCAACTTGAGGAGCGGCGGTGCGATGAAGGTCGAGACCATGACCATGATGAGGATGGCGCTGAACACGGCCTCAGAGAGCAACCCACCGCGTCGACCGATATCGGCGAATATGAGGCCGACCTCGCCCCGCGGAATCATGCCGACTCCCACGGCCAGCCGATTCATCTTCTCCCAGGGCACCGAGAAGCCCGATACGATCTTGGCGCCGATGGCGATGACGGTGAGGATGCCGCCGATCACCAGGACTCCTGTGTTGAAGTCCTCGGTCCACGGCAGGAACAGCCGCACGTTCACCGCCGCGCCTACGGAGACAAAGAAGATGGGGGTGAAGACGTCGGCGACCGGCTCGATACGCTCGACCACCAAATCGAACTGGTTGGTGGACGACAGGATGATACCGGCGGCGAAGCTGCCGATGATCATCGCCGAGTCCGAGAGATCGGCGAGCGCGGCGAGCAGCACGGCGAAGCAGAACGCCGAGACCAGAAGGATCCCGCGTACGCGCAGGCGATCGACGAAATCGAACAGGTGGGGTCCGACGTAGTTGCCGATGATCACGGCCAGCACCAGGAAGCCGACGGCTTTCACCAGCGCCCAGGTGATGGCGCCGAAGGTGACCGAGGTGCCGGCGGCCAGGCCGACAACGATCGCGAGCATGACCAGGCCGAGCACGTCATCAATGACCGCGGCGCCGATGATCGTGCGCGCCTCCCGGCTGCGCATCTGATCGAGGTCGGTGAGGACGCGTGCCGTTATGCCGACCGAGGTAGCCGTGAGCGTGGCGCCGACGAACACGGCGACCTTCGCGAGGCTCACCCCCTCCGGGTGAGCGCCGAGCGCCGGGTCGGTGAAGTACCAGTAGCCGGCGCCGAGCAAGAACGGGGCGGTCACACCCACGAACGCTACCACAGCTGCTGCCGGCCCGACCCGGAACATCTCCTTGAGGTCGGTCTCCAGGCCCACCTCGAACAGCAGGATGACCACGCCCACCTCGGCAAGCAGGTGGACGGTCTCCGCCATCGCATCGCCGGCGGCCGTGGGAACGATGCCGAGCACGCTGCCGCCCAAGATCACCCCACCTACCAGCTCGCCGAGCACCGCGGGCTGCCCGATGCGCTCCGCGATCTCCCCACCGAACTTCCCGACCAGCAGGATCGCGATGAGGATCAGGAAGAAGCGGGCGGTGGTATGGGCACCCGGCTGACTGCGGGCCGGCTCGCTCTCGGTATGCTCTTGCGCCGCTGCGCTCTCCTGCGCGTCCTGTGCCGGAGCAGTGACGGTCGCAGCGGCGGCGGTCCCAGCGTCCAGGTTGGCCGGCGAGGCCCGGTAGCCGTTCAGGCCGACCAGGAACAGGCCCGCCACAGCCCAGAGCAGCAGGCGTCGGCGGCGCCAGCGGCGCGAGCGTGCGCCACTTCGCATCAGCGGCTCACCACTGAGACTGCGCACCGTCGATGATCTTCTGCACCAGGTTCTCGATCGCCAGCAGGCGCCCCTCCTGCTCCGACCCGGAATCGGGCAGGTACTCGCCGGAGGCCGAGAGCGAACCCTCGGACCAGAGGACCTGGTCTTCGGTGACATCGTACATCTCGACCGAGATCGCGATGGTCACGCGCCTCTGGAAGATGACCGGGCCCCCAGGGTCGGGCTGGTAGTTGGTCGCATCGTCGCTATAGCGGAGGATCGCGCCCCTGAGTACCGCGTCGGCGCTCGCTTCGTCCGCCGGCTTCACACCCAGGCGACCCGGCACGTCATCGATCAGCGCTTGCGTCAGCTCCTGGGTCAGCGTGAACTGAGTCGTCTGGTTGTCGAACGGCAGGATAGCGAGCGACTTGACGTGGCCAGGCAACCCACCGCCACCCGTGAGACTGTAGACGCCACAGCCGGCGAAGAACAGACTACAGAGAGTCGCGAGCGGCCACGCGGAATATGCGGTCCTCGAACGCTGCATGCTCGCGAATCTGGGTAACCTCGATCTTGACCTCATGAAACTCTCCCAAGTCGCGGAACCTGGCCTCATCAGGCCAACCCCAGCGGTCTGAGCTTGGGGCGCCGCGGCCAGGCAGCTTGAGATCCATGCGCTGGACCACGTCGCCACCCACCTCGAGCTTCGCTTCAACGAGCCGGTCACCATCGAACTCGAAGGCGACCGTCTCTCTTGCCGACAGCGGGTAAGCGAGCCGCAAGCGCTCGCCGCGGCGCGTACCCTCCGGCGCGATGCCCGCCGGCGGCCGGAACACGCCCAGCACAGTCCACATGAACGTCGGCGGCGGCAGCTGGATTCGCTGCTCGCCCACATAGTACACCCGGTCGCCGAGCAGTACGGCGCTCTGCACGCCTGACCAGCCGGGTCCCAGCAGATCGAGCCTGACGCTGTCGGGCGGATTGACCCGCAGCGCGCCTTCGCCGGAGAACCGCCCCTGACGGCCGCGATAGCGCCACTTGAATGCGATGAGCTGAGGCTGGTCCGGCGTGCCCGCCAGTCGCAGCCGCTCTGCGAGCGCAGCGGGCTGCGGCACGGGCACCGGGTCGGGCAGCCGCCGGGCACAAGCGGTGGCCGCGGCGGCAAGGGTCATCACGATGACGACGGCTCTCAAATTGCAGGCGAAGATACCGGGCGCCACGGGGAGCGTCAAGCAAGGCGGCCCGCACATACAGCCCGGGTCAGAAGTTGAAGCCGAAGAAGAAGTCGACCTCGGTTCCGTAGAAGTCCTCAATGGCGTAGATCGGGAGATCGCCGGTCTTGAAGCGCTTCCCGATATCGAGCCTGAGCACGATGGGGAACAAGATCGGCATGCGCAGGCCGAGCCCGTAGCTCCCCCAGAGGCCTTTCGGCGAGCGGTTCTCCAGCCAGATCTGCCCCGCATCCACGAACAGACCGCCCTGAATGCCCGGGAACCTGAGCGTGCCGAACGGGAACGCGAAGGCCATCCCGTGCAAGATCGGGAAACGCCACTCTGCGTTGAACATCCAGACGCGGCTGCCGACGAAACCGAGGAACGGATAGAGCCGAAGCGAGTACGGGCCGCCGATAGCGATCCGTTCCGGTATTGCGCCGTCGCTGTAGTAGCCGAACAGGCGAACGGCGAAGGCGCTGAGCAGCGAGGTCCGAAGGTAGCGCCGGAAGTCGACGACGAGCTGGTAGTTCTCGGCCCGCGCGGCCGTGAGGTCGGTGACGAGGCCCGCGGTCACGTTCCAGCGTACGCCGTCGATCGGCCCGGTCGATAGCCAGAGCGTGTTGTCCTTGACGTAGGAGATGAGGTTGGTCGTGATCAGGCCTCTACGGGTACGCGAGAGCTCATCATCGAACAGCACGGGCTCGAGCCGAACGAGGTCTTCCGTGTCCACACGGTCGGAGTACTCCAAGGACGTCTGAACCTCCAGGCGCCGGAACTTGGAGAACGGATAGGCGGCCACAAAGAAGCCGCCGTAGGTCGCCTCCCGAAACGCGGCCGTGTACGACCGATCGACGAAGCGACCGTCGTAACGGAAGGCACCGACACCCCAGTTCACACGCCGGGACAGGTTGAGGTAGATGATCTGGCCGGTAAAGGCATCGAAGATGTCGTTCAGGCCGCCGAAGTTCTGCGTGACGACAGCCAGATAGAGCAGGTGGTCTCCGAGCATGTCCGTGGCCAGGAACTGCGCTCCCCCTGCGGAGCCGAAGCCCGGCGCGAACGCCGCCTCACCCGCCGCGAAATCGAGGCCGAACCTCGTCCTGTACGGCCGGGAGACCGCCTCGGCCACGACCGGATGGTCAACCTCCTCCCAGATCCAGCCTTGCTCCAGATCCGGGGGCGGTGGGAACACCTCGGCCAACACGACGTCGGGCTCGCCTCCGGAAAAGCCCAGGGATATGTGGTAGATGTTGAACGTACCCTTCTCGTAGCCGCTGAAGATCAGGCCGCTGCCATCGGGCAGCCATTCCGCGTCGAAGCAACCACCCGTGTAGTTCGTGAGACGCCCGCCGTTTCCTTCAGGATCGACGAGATAGAGGTCGTAGTTGAGGTCACGATCGGAGCTGAAAGCGATCCACCGCCCGTCGGGCGACCAGCGCGGGCCGACGTCCTTCCATGGCCCGTAGGTCAGATACCGCACCTCCCCGGTCTCCAGATCATAGAGGAAAAGGTTCTGATGCCCCTGTGACCCGGCGACGGTGCGATCAGATGAGAAAACGATGTAGCGGCCGTCAGGTGACCAGTCGGGATCGCTCTCCAGATAGCGATCCTGAGTGATCGGATAGTGCTCTTGCGAATCGAAGTCCAGAACGAAGAGGTCCGACAGCCCGCTCGCGGCCAAGGCCGTGAACACGACCTTGCGGCCATCGGGCGACCAGGAGGGTGAGGAGAGCGCCACGAGCTCGGGGAACTGATAGCGCCCCACGATCGTCCGGCGCTCGAGATCCCAGATATGGATCGCGTCCTTCTCGAGGTACTTCGAGACGAAGACGAGCTTGCCCTCCGGAGATACATCGAGCCGCGAGCTGAAGAAGTGCAGCGACTCGAACTGCTCCGAGCGATCGCCCTGGACCACCGGCCGAACGCCGTCATCGCCGCCGTCGAGCGGCATCCGGTAGATCGTCCACGTCCGCCGTAGACGGCGGGCTTGAACGTCGGCAACGCATCGTCGAGCAACGGTCGAGCGCCAACCGAGATCGGTGAGCGGTCGGCGTAGAGCGGGAAGTACTTGCGCTCCAGCTCGAAGCGCCACTCGCGATCCAGATCCTCCAGCGAGATGCCGTACACGGCCTCGAAGGCCTCCTCAAAGTCGGAGTGCTTCCAGAGGCTTTCGTAGAGTTCAGCGACCCGGCCGTAGCCGAAACGCTCACCGAGGTACTGGTGGAGCTGACCGCCCAGCGGATAGGCGAGGTAACCGCGGTGGTAGGTGAGCGACGTGAGCGTGGGGACTGTCCCATCCAGCACCAGATCGCGAATGAACATCTCGTCGTCCGAGTCCTGTTCCGAGCTCCAGCGCTCGGCGAGCCCTTCGGACCACCACAGCGGGACTGGTATCACGCGGTAGCGCGGGTACCGGTTGAGCACGCGGGTGAGCTTGGAGAGCTGGAAGAAGTGGACGAGCTCGTGGCGTATCGTGTGGCGAAAATCCTTGTAGCTGCCGTTGAACGGCAGGGCGATACGGCGCTTCAGGTACTCGGTGAAGCCAGCGACGCCCTCGGGCAGGAAGCCCGGGAATATGTTCGTCTGCTCGAAGTGCTGGTGTGACGAGTAGATGATCAGCGGGACGCGCCGGAAAGGCCGATGCCGGAACAGGGCGGTCAGCGAGTCGAAGCTCTCCTCGGCGTAGCTGAGCGCGACCTGTGCCAGCGTCTCCTCCTCAGGGTAGTAGTAGACGTCGACGTGCGGCCCGGAGAGGACTTCCCACCTGAAGTCCGTGTACTGGACCTTGTTCTTGCCGAAGGGCACGTACTGGGCCGCGAGTGGCGCGGCTGAGGCCAGAAGCCACAGTGAGGCCGCGGCGAGGGCGCAGACAGACTGGTAGCTGCACACCGGCCGGCTCGGGCGGCCTATCGATCGGTGGAGCGCATGGGAGTTCATGCTACACTGTATCAAACACCCGAGAGTACGTCGGTTGTTCCCTCCGTGGGCACCGGCGCCAGCGCCCGCCGCAACCTTTCACGGAGTGCCGCAGGCAGCTTGCGGGGCGACCTGCCGGAATCGAGACAGATCAGCTCGGTCTCAACCTCGGCCAGCACGCCTCGCCCGTCGGCATGCTCCACGACATACGAGAACGAGACGCTCCGGGTCCGCAGCCGGCTAAGCCGCGTGCCGACGCGCACGAGATCGTCGTAGCGCACCGAGCCACGCAGGCGCATCCGCGCATCGGAGACGGCCAGGAACACACCCTGGCGCTCGAGCTCCGCGTAGGTGGCGCCGAGCTGGCGCAGCAGGTCGGTCCGACCCATCTCGCACCAGACCAGATAGTTCGCGTGGTAGACCACACCCATCTGGTCGGTCTCGGCATAGCGGACCCGGAACTCCAAGCTGCTCTCGATCATGCCACCTCCGCTGGCAGGCCACCGGGCGGCTCGCCTCGGCTCCAGATAGATTAGGGCTTCGGGCGGGCCTGGTCAAAGAGTCGGGCACGCTTGTGCGGGCCCCGCAGGCGTCTATAATGCGCCAGCGATGGTGAAACCCACGGTGATCGTATCCGACCTGCACCTGGGCGCCGTACCCGAGGCGGTGCCGCAAGCGTTCATCCGCTTCCTCCGGCACTGGCACGGCCGGGCCGAGACCCTGCTCATCAACGGCGACCTGTTCGACTTCTGGTTCGAGTACCGCACCGTCGTGCTCAGCCAGCACTTCCAGGTACTACGGGCGCTGGCGGAACTGCGGGAATCCGGAGTGCGGCTGATCCTGGTGGGCGGCAACCACGATGCCTGGGGCGGCGCGTTTCTGGAGCGAGAGATCGGGATCGATTTGGCGGACGGCCCCGTCGAGTTGGAGCTGGCGGGCCGACGCGCCCTGGTAGCGCACGGTGACGGTATGGGCCCCGGCGAGACCGCTTATAAGATCGTGCGCGGCACCCTGCGCAGCCGTCCGCTGTGCCGCGCCATGCGCTGGATTCATCCGGACCTGAGCGACCGGATCGTCCGGCACATCTCGCAGACAGGCAAGCAAAGTGGCGACGATGATAGACAGTCCCTCGAGGTGGCGAAGCGGCTGGAAGAATACGCGGTGAAGCTGCTGGAGGAGCGTGCGGACCTCGACCTCATCGTCTTCGCCCACTGTCACATCCCCCGGGTCAGAGCCGCGGGCACCCACGGCTACTACGTGAATTCGGGAGATTGGGTGAAGCACCGCACGTACACGCTGCTGACAGAGGACGAGATCGACCAGCGCGAGTGGGTCGAAGCCTAGGGTCCGAAGGGGATCTTCCAGCCCACCCGGAACGCCACGTCCTCGGGGCGCAAGCCGGTCCGCTCCTCGAATCCGAACAGGTGCACCGAGACCCAGCCGTCGGCGGCGCTGAAGAACGCCCAGAAGACCGCCAGCGCGATCCAGTCCTCTCGCTGCTGCCGCCGCGCCGAGACCAGGTCAGAGGTCTCCGGGTCGGGCGCGGTTCGCTCGGCGTGAGACAGCCGGATCTGCGAGCGCGCCACCATGAACAGGCTGAAGCCCTCAGCCAGGAAGTAGAAGGCGCCGCGAGTCTCGAATCCCAGTTCGGCCTGCGCCCACCCAGGAACCACCAGCGAGCGCAGGAAGGCACCGCCGGGCGTGAGGGGCGGTGGCGTGAACAGGGTGTCAGGCCCTTGGCTCGCAGGCACGCCCTCGGGCTGCTGCGCCAGGAGCGAGGCGGCCGGGCCGGCCACGGCGAGGGCCAGAGCCAAGGCGAAGACGCGCGACGTCATGTGATCATCTGCAAGCGCTGCGGGTGCAGTTCGATCTCCAGTGAGCTACCTGGTGGCAACTCGCGGTGTTCTCCGTCCATGTGATACTGCAGGCGTGACTCCGACTCCACCTTCAGCTTCGCCGTTCGCCATCTCTGTACCATCGGAAGCCGGTCATGAGTTCCGCGGCGTACGGCCCATACGTAGCGCAGGAACTGCCAGAAACTCACCGGATCGATCCGATAGACGTCAAGGAGGCCGTCATCGAGACGCGCCTCCGGTGCCAGCCGGAAGCCGCCGCCCTCGCACCTACCGTTCATCGCCGCCGCCATCAGAGCCGGGCCCTCCCACTCGCCGTCGGGCCAAGTGAGCCGGTAGGCCTGCGGGCGATAGTACAGCATGGTGCGGACCACGCAGGGGAAGTAGCCCGGGATCTGGAACCGATGGCTCGCGCGGTGGTGGGCGACCTCGGCATCGAAGCCAACGCCGAGACCGTTGATGAAGTACTCCTCACCGTTGACCTGCGCCACATCGATGGCATGCACCTGAGGGTCCACCAGGGCATCCAGCGCCTGCTCGAGCCCGCGTCCAACCCGACCCAGCGCGGCGCCGAGATCGTTTCCCGTGCCCAGCGGCACGTGCCCCATCACCGCGTCGGCGCGCCCGGCGGCGAGCACACCGTTCAGCACGACATGGGCGGTCCCGTCGCCGCCCGCCGCAACCACCACGTGCCCGGCCTGGACAGCCGTCTCCGCCGCCGCGCGCGCCTCATCCGCCGTCTCCGTCTCGATGATCTCGAACTGCAGCTTGCGCTCGCGCAGCGCCTCCTCCAATCCGGAACGGCGGAGGGCTCGCGCCGCCAGCGCCCGCCTGTTGAAGATGACGACGTAAGTCGATCCCTGAAGGTCGCTCGTACTTGGTTCCACGAGGCAGCTGGTGCTAGCGTCCCTGCAACTGCATCGCCATTAGCTCGGCCGGCCCAATGACTCGCTCCGCGGCCGACGCTCCGAGCGCATCCGCATCCCTGTAGCGGTGCGTCGTGAGAACCCAGGAGTGGCGCTTCAGATGCTCCAGCAAGCGAGGTTCCTTGGACCCGGCAAGCAGCAGGGGTTGAACGGGAACGGAGGGCAGCTCGGATACGACGGCACGTATCTCGCGCTGCGCGCTGCTCGCATCCGTGGCTTCGAGAATGACGAAGCGGGCCATGCGAGCGATCGTCGCGAGGCTCTCCCCAAGCTCTCCGCTTGTCGGCGGCTCGAGATCGAAGGAGACCGGCAGGTAGTCACGCCGGCGAAGCACCTCCCGGATCACATCCACAGCGGGCTCCGTCTCCATCGAGAAGCAGCCCAGGATCAAGACGATGTTCGAGGTGACCGAGCCGAAGACGTGGCGTACCGACCGGCTGTGCAGCAGCAGGTGGAACAACTGCGCGACCTCGAGATCGTCCACGATAACAGCAGGCTCCGCCAGGTCGGTTATCCGGAGATCCTGCTGCTTCGCGCCCAACAGCTCCAGCTCCCAGGCCGAGAGGGCGAAGACCGTGCAGCCCGTGAGCTTCGCCTTCCTGAGGCTCGTACGGATTAGGCGAGCCCGGCTCAGATCCGCGCCGCTGAGGTCCGCCTCGCTGAGGTCCGCCCCCTCCAAGTCGGCGCCCGTCAGGTCGGTGCTCGTCAGCTGAGCCTTCTGTAGCTTCGCTCCGCGCAGATCGGCCTGATTGAGCACCGCGTTTCCCAAGTTCGCGCCGCTGAGGTTCGCCCCCCTGAACAGCACGCCTCCCGCGAAGGTGTTTCGCAGATCCGCCCCGCTGAGATCTGCCTGTGAGAAATCGGTGTCGGCGTGAGCCGAACCCCGCAGGTCCGCCTCCCTGAGGTCCGCGTGCTCAAACGTCGTTTGCAGCAGGCTCGCGCCCGTGAGGTCAGCCCCGCGGAGATCGGCCCCATACAGGAGGCTGTGGTCCAGATCCGCCCCGCTGAGCTTTGCACCCTGCAGTTTCACGCTGTGCATCTCCGCTCGGCTGAGGACGGCCCCGCTGAGATCCGCCTCGCTGAGGTTCGCGCCACCGAGAATCGCCCGGTGGAAGAGAGCGCCCGCCAGCGTAGCCTTGCTGAGGTCGGCTCCGAGGAGGAGCGCGTGATGCAGGTTGATGCCCGGTAGATTCGCGCCCTGTAAGCTGGCCGCAATGAGGTCCGGGACTGCCGCCGGATTACCCTCACGCCATGCGTTCCAAGCCGCGACGCCTTGTTTGAGAGTTTCGAGATGCCGCTGATTGGCCATCCTGACTAGTCCTAAGCAGACTCTCCCGCCCCGCCCTGCTGCCGGTTTCCCGCACCTGACTCGACAAACCACCAAGGCGGTCTAGTGGGAGAAGGCCTGAGGCCACGGGTCGGACAAAGCTACCGTCGCCGCAGGCAATCTGCGGACAAGCCGCTGCGCGACACAAGTAGGCCCGAGCTTGCATAGCATCTCTGAGGAATCCGCTGCGCGCGGCGAACAGCCGCGCCACGCGTTCGGCACCCACGGCAATCCTGGATCACAACCTACGGAAGCGATTGCGGGGGTGGCCACGCCGACCACCCCCGCTTCAGGCGCTGCAGTAGACTTACGCCTCAACTCATGGCGTGATGTTGAAGAGGACGGTCTGAGCGTCGGTCATGCCAGTGGCGGTCGCTACGAGCTGGTAGCCGTTGGCGGGACCGTCGATCTGCAGGTCCGTGAACGTGGCCACCCCAGTCACCGCCGCCACTGTCAGAGTGCCGGACAGGCGCGCGGGGATCCGCGTGATCGCATCGCCCGTATCTCCGTTCCCCAGCGCTATGATGAGCGTCATGGCGCCCGTGGATTTGTCCACCGACCACAGGGTCTCCGGAGGGGTGCCCCCGTCACCGACGACAGCTATCAGGGTGCCGTCTGGCAGGAAAGTCAGCCCGGACACCCCCGGCTGTGACAGCACGCCCATGTTGGTGCCGGAGAGTAGTCCAGCAGGGATCCTCAGGAGGGCGCGGAGCGGACTCGGGGGACCGAGGGATGCCAGCATCGCCGCAGCGTACAAAGTCCCGTCCGTCGGGTCGGTAGCGAGCGCGTTGAATCCCAGGACGTTATCGCCGGGTACCGTGACGGGACCGACTATAGCCGGGACCGCCGTGTTCGTGTCGACGTCCCACAACCGATTGCCGGTAGCGTGGTGTTCGGCGACCAGGAGACGGCCAGTGCCTGCCTCGAATGCCGGAGCCCTGAGAACCGGCCCGGGTGGCCACGTCGACATCGTTCCGATGACGGTCTCCACACCGGTGTACGGGTCGACCCGTATCAAGTTGTTCGGCTCCGGTGCCGGTGCGTTGAAGTCGTACTGCGCGGCGAGGACCATACCAGTCGCCGGCTCGTACTCCATCCCCATAATGTTCGCCACAGGCGCGGACGGCGCCGCCGGCAACACCGCAGGTGTCACCGGGTCGACCAGTTCGTACACGAAGCTGGCAGCAGCCCCGCTGGCGTGGAAGATCATGTTTCCGGGGTTGACGGAAAGCGCGACGGTCACGTCTGCCGTAACGGTGTCCACGAAGTTGCCGAAGGCATCCAAGAACTCCACCTCGACAGCAGGCGCAATCGCCTGCCGTGCCTGGTTGTCGCTCGGCTCTGTTCGGATGCTGAGCTGAGCAGGGGGTGCCGGTGTGATGTCGAACGCGTCGCTCGTATCGGCCAAGAGCCCGTAATCCGCCGACAGTGTGTAGCCAGTCCCGGCGGTTTCGATGCGCACATCACTGAACGTCGCTACGCCGTTGACAAGGTTTTCGGTAGTAGTGCCAAGCAGGTTGCCGGGGCCTGTGGCGACGGACGCGTCAACGCTACCGGTCGCGTTCGTCGCGACATTACCCATTGCATCGCGCGCCTCGACTTCCGGAGCCGGAGCCAAAGCGTCACCGGCGCTCGCGTTACTCGGCTGGACCGTGAAGACGATCTCCACCGCAACCTGGTCGACGGTGACAGACGCATCACCCGAGACGTCGTCCGCGGTAGCGGTTATGGCCACCGTTCCGTTCCCTACCGCGGTGACGAGACCGTCGGTATCGACACTTGCCACACCTGCGTCGGCGGTCGTCCACGTGAAGGTGGCGCCGGCGATCGGATTGTCGCGCCGGTCAAGAGCGGTGGCAGTGAGCTGCACCGTCTCGCCCACGGATGCCAGGGTAGCCGTCGCAGGGCTGACGCTGACAGTGGCCACAGGGGGTGGGCCGCCGTCGTCGTCGCAGGCGAGGAATGCCGCGCCTGCCAGTAACACGAGCGACCCCAGACACGCCGCGCGCAACCCGCCGTCGATTCGTACGCGCCATCCCGCGCGTTCGCTCCTGAATGCCATCGGGCCCTCCCATCTCTGATCGTGGGTCATTGGAAAGGGGCAACCACTAGCGACACGCTCATCGATGCAGGCGTGCCGTCGTCACCTAGACGTCGACAGCCGCTAACTAGCCAACCATTTCAGCTAATCGCAGGCCTGCAGTATGGGCCCCCAGACACCGTTTCTGCAAGCCTGAGTCACGACGGATGGCCGTCCAAAGCGACCTACCGAGACCGAGATCAAGAAGCTGCGGCGGATGAAGACCCGCTCGACGTTCGTCCGGTACGAGATAGTGAATGACAGCGGCCCTGACCGAAGGCATCCCGGCCAGGTATCCCCTGCGTCGTCGCCATGCTGCAAAACCACCAAGTGTAGCCCTTGCGCCACACCCTAAACGTCATAACAGCACACCGACGTCAGGGCGTCAGGTCCAACTAAGGTCCGGGGGCACGTACGTGTTTACACCTACTCCGGCCCTGTCCCACTGACCCGCAGGGCTTGACGGGCCCCTTCGGAGTTGCCTGAGCTGTAAGCACTTCACGCCGACTCGATCTCGCCGAATGACCTACGAGTGTCCCGCCTGCCGCTTCCCCACGATTCCGATCAACCGACAGGATCAGCCCGCAGTCCTGTGCAAAGGTGCTACCTCGCATGACAGGCAATCAGCATACGCCGCCCCGCATACGCCGTGCCGCGAATTCAGATAGAGTGACGAGACCCTGGGACTGGAGACGATCTCGACGGATGGGCGGAGGGTTATGCGAAAGGCAGAGAGTCCTGGGCCTCCGGCAGTCCGAGCTCTTGCTTCCTTTCGCGCAGCTTTTCGAGCACATGTCGGTTGGTGAGGATCTTAGTTCGACGCACGAGGAAACCCGTGCCCATGCGACTGAACGATCCAGCTACCCGAAGCGGATCTGCGTCATCGCTGGGAACAGATCGATCAGGGCGTGCACGATGACCGGGGCGAGCAGGTTGCCCCGGGCGAAGACGTACACCGCACCGAGGACCACACCCCCGAGCATCCCGTTGACCATCGCCGCCTGAAACGCCGCGCCCAGATCGCCGGCCGACGGCCAGTGCGGATTAAGGTAGGCGTACGGTAGGTGATAGAGGCCGAACAGCACCGAGACGACCAGGATCGCCAGCACGTTCGACCTGAGCAGCGCGGCGAGCCGCGTCTGCAGCACACCACGGAAGAAGAACTCCTCTGTCAGACCCGCCGTGAGCAGCAGCAGCACGAGCGCCAGCGGCAGGAGGTACAGAAACCTGCCCGAGGTGATGAGCTCGCGGAACGCGTCGACGTTACTCGAGAGCAAGAGTTGAAGGACCAGGGAGACCCCGAGCCCCAGCGGGATCGCCCAGACCAGCCCTCGGGTGAGGCTCCCTCTCTCGAGTCCGACCGTGGTCAGCGTCTTCTCGAGCGACCAGTTGTCCCAGACGCGCCGCTGGTAGAGAATGAGCAGGGCGAGGGGCAAGGCCACGAGTGTCAGCCAGTGCCCGAGCTCCGACTCCGGGTTGAGGAAGAGGTAGCCCATGTACAGCAGAAAGTAGACGAGGGCGAGGCCCGCTTCGCTCTTCAACCTGAGTCTCCTCTCCGGTTCGCCACCAGCCTGCGGTACTCCTCCAGTTCCAAGTAGCGGTCGGCCGTCTCAATCCGCCACAGCTCGTCGCCGGCCTCTACTCCGTGCAGCCCGTATAGGTCGAGCAGCGCAGACAGCACCTCATTCCGGAGTTGTTCCCGGACGCTGGCGTACACGGGTCCTTCTACGCCGGGACCGAGGACGGAAGACACACCAAAGAGCTCGGCAACGTTGGTGAAAACCGCTCGAATATCGGTGCCGTCGAACGCGACCGTGACCCGCGTATGCAATGCGTGAGCCCGCTGGGCCTGCCACTCGGTTCTCAGCCCGATGATTGTAGAGTCGCCAAGCTAATAGGGGAAGCACGGTGGGAAGTAATGGCGGGGACGTGTGGGAATCGAACCCACCAAGCCGGGGATCGCCCGGCCCAGCTGGTTTTGAAGACCAGTCGAGCCACCAGGCCCGAGCCGCCCCCGCTCGGGTCGCTCGCCTCACTGTGCTCTTTCTGCGGCCTGGAGGCAAGACCTCTCTCACTTGACCATGCCAGGACTCGCGTCAGGTGCAGGAGCTCGTCAGGCACCGATCCAGAAGCCCGCGGCGTCACCGTGACTTCGAGAGGACAACGCGGACGACTACGCCGCCGAAGGTCTCCTCTCCGGTCAGCTGCGGACCTGCAACGCTGAAGGTGATGTCCCGCAGGAACGTCGCAGCGGCGTGATGGAGCCTGAGCGTCGTTCCGATCAGCTCCCAGGTGCCAGCCAGGTCCTCATCGAAATCCGAACCGCCCTCTCCGCCGCCGGGGACAAACAAGCGCCCACCT
>JBDHKG010000105.1:0-22737 GCA_039586495.1 Gemmatimonadota bacterium
GTGGACGCGGGGGCGTGCGTGTGGACGCGGGGGCGTGCGTGTGGACGCGGTCACTCCCATGTTCTGCGGAACGGGTGGGCCTCGGTGTTGAAGATGACCGAGTCGAAGGCGAGGGTCGCCGACGGCGCGAAAAGCAGGTGGGCATACTTCAACGTCTCGGCCAGGAAGAACGATTCCATGCGGTCCGCCTTCCGCTTCGACACGACATCCTCCAGCTCCGCGAACCCTGCCTCTGTGCGACAGTGCTCCACGATGCTCTCGAACATTGCCCGGCCCATCTCCCGGTACCTGTCCTTTCCGGTGAGCCGGTAGAGGTAGTAGGCCGACTCGATGGCCTCCGGCCGCAGGTAGTACTTCGTGTTGAGCGGAGCCAGCGTGACGTAGTCGAGCTGCTCCGGCTCGATCCCGAACGTCGTCCACATCCGGAAGCACGACTCCATCAACTTCTCGGCCCGCTCCAGGTCGCCGCCCAGCGCCAACACGGCCGGCAGGAAACAGTCCAATGCTCCGAACCGCCTGTCGCTCCGCGTGCCTGTGGCCATGTCGGCGTGGCCGTACCAGAGGCCGGTCTCACGCTCCTCCGCCAGATAGCGATTCGCCGCCTCGATGCTCACCTTCCACATAGCGCCGAACTCGTCGTCCCCGAAAAGGAGCCAGGCCTTGAGCAGGTACTCGTAGTACGAGTCGATCATCCCGCTGACGTGGCTATCGCGATCCATCCACTCGCCCGTCTCCACATCGATCGTCGTGCCCACCAGGCCGATCAGCGAGCGGCGCTCGAACAGCGCCGTCACCGCACGCTTGACCGCATCGTAGTAGACCGGGTCGCCGGTCAGCTTGCTCAGCGTCCCGAACTCAAGCGTCAGCGTGCCGATCTCCGCCGGGTTCATCACAGGTCCGCTCGTCTCACCCGTCCGCAGGTTCACGCCCCAGTAGGGCATGCCCGTCGGCGACCCGAAGGCGGGAAGCAGCCGGTCGGCGAGGTCGGTGGCGAGCTCGAGGAAACGGGGGTCGCCGTCCATCTGATAGGCGGAGATCAGTGCACCCAGCATACGGATCGTGATCTCGAATACCTGGACCGTGAAGTCGTGATCGAAAGAGAGGTTCTCGAGTACGAGCCGCTTGGCGCGCTCCGCCTCCTCGTCCAGCCCCATGAGCAGCATGGTGTCGAACGCGTCCAGTGGCGTCATGTAGAGGGTCGCGTCGTACCAGTCGTAGTAGGTTCGACTCAGCGGCCTCAGACCGTCGTGACCCCAGGCGTAACGCTCGTAGCCGGTCCAGGCGTGCAGGAACTCCGCTTTCACACGCTCGGCCAGATCGCGCTGCGTCGCTGCCGGTGCGCCGCAGGCCAGCATCACCAGCGGTGCGAGTGCGAGCGACAGGCTGAACCGGCTCACGATCCGCTCCCCCAGATATCGCCCACCGTGAACCCGTCGGGGAACGGGTCCTCGGGATCGACGACGTACTGCGCGATCCCGGTGATCCAGGCCCGCCCGCTCAACGTCGTCACCACCGCCGGGTGCGGGCCGACCTTCGTCTCGCGAACGATGCGGCCGGTGAAGATCGTCCCCAGGATGCCCTCGTGGTGGAAGTCTTTGCCCACACCCAGCTCACCCCTGGCGAACAGCGCCGCCATCTTCGCGCAGGTGCCGGTCCCGCAGGGCGAGCGGTCGAGGGCGCCGGTCCAGGTCTCCGGCCGGTCCCAGTCCACCCGGCCCGTGGAAACGACCACCGCGTTCTTGCGCGCCGCCTCGCGATGGGCCGGCGGGCCCGAGAGCTGGGAGATGGACACGCCCGCGATCGCCGGGTTCTCCGGGTGCGCGGCCAGCAGCTGCTCTCTGGCTGCCGCCGTCAGCATCGCGCCGATGCGGGCGATCTCGCGCCCCTCCTCGGGGACCAGTCGCAGCCCGAACCGAGACGCCTCGGCGATGACGTAGAACATACCGCCATAGGCGATATCCACCGTGACCTTGCCGAGCTTCGGGACCTCCAGTTCCGCATCGAGATGGACCGCGAAGGCAGGCACGTTCTCGAACGTCACCTTCGTCACTACCCCGCTCGACACCTCGGCCCGCACCGGGATGAGACCCGCCGGCGACTCCAGCACCAGCTCGGTGACCGGCTCCCGCACCGGAACCATCCCCGTCTCGATGAGCACCGTGGCGACGCAGATCGTGTTGCTCCCCGACATGGGCGGATACTCGGTCTGCTCCATGATCACGAAGCCAGCGTCGGTGTCGGGACGCGTCGGCGGCAGGATGAGGTTGCAGCAGAGCGCCGGATAGCCACGCGGCTCGCGCAGCATGCGCTTGCGCAGATCGTCGCCGTGCTGCTCCAGGTAGACCTTCTTCTCGAACATGCTGGCACCCGGAACGTCCACCACGCCGCCGACAATGACCCGGCCCGGCTCGCCGCAGGCGTGAGCATCGACGGCGGTAATCATCTTGGCAAGGCGCATCTCGATACCTCTCGCGTGGAATGGTGGCGACCGTGCCGGCTCTTTGGCGCTGGTGAGTCCCGCGGCGACGGGATCGTCTCGCTTCACGCCTCGTGGGTCGGTGGCGTGGGCCCTCTCACTCCTGCGCTCGCGTGCACCACAAGGGAGCATGGCACGCTATAGCCCGCTCGCGACTTGCGCTCGGAGGGCCCACGCCACCTCCCATGCATCAGGTTCGTGAGTTACGCTCGAGGACGCCGTCGCCCTGGTGCTAAGATGCCGGCTCGTCGGGCTACCCGCAAAGCGCAAGCAACCCTCGCCCAATCATCGCGCGTCGAGTCGCGTCCTTCTATCTTGGCACGCATGCCGTCCGAGGTTGTCGTCACGGCGCGGGGGGCGCGCCGCTGGGAGAGCGGCCACCCCTGGATCTACCGCAGCGACGTGCGGCGCGAGCCGGAGGTGCGGGAGCCAGGCGTGGTGACCGTCCGCGACGCCCGGGGGCGCTACCTGGGCCGCGCCCTCTACTCACCGGCCTCGGAGATCCGCCTGCGGCTCCTTACCCGGGCCGACGAGGCGGTGGACTCCGTCTGGTGGGCGGCCCGCCTCGGCGAGGCACTCGCGCGCCGGGCGGGGATCGACGCCACGGCCTACCGCGTCGTGCACGCCGAGGCCGACAGCCTCCCTTCCCTCATCGTGGACCGCTACGGCCCGCACGTGGTGGCCCAGCTCCTCTCGGCCGGGCTCGAGCGCTGCCGTGCCGATGTGATTGCCGCGGTTGAGGAGGCCCTTGAGCCTGACGGGATCCTGCTCCGCAATGACGCGCCCGTCCGCCAGCACGAGAAGCTCCCCCTAGAAGTCGAGGTCGTGTCAGGCACCGTCCCCGACGACGTGGAGGTGGAGGAGCACAGCGTGCGCTACCGCGCGGCGTTGAGGACGGGCCAGAAGACGGGCGTCTTCCTAGACCAGTGCGAGAACCGTGCCCTGGCGGGAAGCCTCGCCCGGGGCCGGGCCCTCGACATCTTCAGCTACCAGGGCGCCTTCGCCCTGCACCTGGCCCAGCGCGCCGATTCCGTGGTGGCCGTGGACTCGTCCGCCGACGCGCTGGCCCGTGGCCGCGAGAACGCCGACCTGAATGGTCTCGCCAACATTGAGTGGGTGGAGGCCAACGCCTTCGACCTGCTCCGCGAGCTCGAGCGCAGCGGCGAACGGTTCGATCTCATCGTCCTCGATCCCCCCGCCTTCGCCAAGACGAAGGCGAACCTGAAGCGCGCGTTGGGCGGCTACAAGGAGATCAACCTGCGGGCGATGCGGATCCTCGCGCCGGGCGGCCGGCTGTTCAGCTTCTCCTGCAGTTTCCACGTCGGGCGCGCCCTCTTCCTGGAGATGATCGCCGCCGCGGCGGCCGACAGCGGCCGGCGCCTGGCCCTGGAGCGGAGCCTGGGGCAGTCGGCCGATCACCCGGAGATCCCAGCGATCCCAGAGACCGGGTACCTCAAGGGGGCCCTGCTCCGTTTCGACGGCTGACGCGCCCTGCCAACCATCTTCGGGCTCAGAGCGTCAAAAGTAGTGAAGGCAGCGGGCAAGAGACGAACCTCAGCTGCCGCTTCCACCGTAGGGATTAGCGTAAGCAGTTACGCAGGTGCTTCGTCAGAGATCGAGGTCGCTGGAGACCTGGAAGTGTCCGAACTAAGCTGGGTGTTCTGGATCTTGGTCGCGTTCCTCTTCGCGGAGAGTTGGGCTCGCGCGTGGGCGTCGTATCACCGCCGCTCAGAGCCTCCGTCGGCACCGCAGGAGCCCACTTCTCGCGAATGACCCTTCGCAATTCAGGCTGACATATCCAGCCGCTAGCCGGGGCGCCTCACCGGGCGCCCCAGGCTCGTGTTAGGGTCTGGCCGCCCCACAGACTGCCTAGGAAAAAGGGCGCCGAATCCGGGCCACTGCATAGGTCCGGCGCCGGCCCGACGATCCCGCCCCGCGGCTCTAGCCTTTCCCGTCCGGGCCCACCACGCTGTTTTGCAGCACGCCCACGCCCTCGATCTCGACCTCCACCACGTCGCCCGGCTGCATGGCGTCGGTGGTGCCCGGCGTGCCGGTGAAGATCACGTCGCCGGGCAGCAGCGTGATGTAGCGGCTGATGTAGCTGACGATGGCCTCGACGTCGTGGAGCATGTCGCGCGTGCGCTCCGACTGGCGCAGCTCCCCGTTCAGCCGAGTCTGGACGAGCAGGTCGTTGTAGCTGAGGCCGGTGACGATCGCCGGCCCGATGGGGGCGAAGCTGTCCGAGGCCTTGGCCCGCAGCCACTGGAGGTCGCCCCGCTGCCAGGCGCGCTCGCTGACGTCGTTACCAGCGGTGACCCCGAAGACGTAGTCTGCGGCCTCGGCGACGGGCACGTCCTTGGCCTTCCTCCCGATGACCACCACCAGCTCGCCCTCGTAGTGGACGTTGGAGGCATCGGCGGGGATGGCGATCTCGTCCTCCGGCCCGATGATGGCCGAGGGCAGCTTGGCGAAGATGCCCGGCTGCTCCGGCGCGGGCCGCTCACCTAAATGGCTACGGTAGTTCAGACCGACAGCGATGACCTTCGAGGGCTCGCAGGGCGCCAGTAGCCGCACCTCCGACAGCGCCACGGTCCTGCCCGTCTCACGCGACCCCGCGAACAGGTCGCCTTCCAGCTCGCGGATGGCTTCGCCCTCCAGCACGCCGTACGTCACTCTCCCCTCATACGAGTAACGCACGTACTTGGTGGTTACGGTCTGCGCCACGGCTGCGCCTCCTGTCAGCAGCACCGCCAACGCCGCTGCCGTGACCTTCAGCAGCAGCGTCCCTGCGCCGCGCCCTTGTTCTCGTCGTGTGCTCATCTGCTCCACGTTCCCGCTACTTCATGTTCCTGATCGCGGCCATCGCGCTGTCGTGCCTGACCTTCAGCGCGTTGCCGACCGCGTTGTACTGCCGGCTCTCCATCTGCATCGAGTTCTGCAGAGCGAGGAACTCTAGGTTCATGCTGTTGGCCTGCCGAGCCAATTCGAGGACGTCCTGTACCAGCTGCGCTCGCAGGCGTGTCGCTTCCGCCGCCCGTCCTCGCTGAACGGCCGCCTGTGCCCGCTCAGCCAGCCGTTGGACCTGCTCGATTCTCCGATGCAGCCTCTCCTGGAGCTGCGCCATGCTCTGGGCGGTAGCCACGACCTTCTCGTGGCTTACGTTCATGGCATCGATGTCGGCCGCCACGCTGTCCATCGCGCTGAGCGCCGCCGTCTTCAGTTCGAGCACCTGTCTCTGGACCTGGACCTGCTGGGCGTCGGCACGCCCGGCCACGACGAGGAGCATGCCGCACAGCATGATGAGCGATCGAAGCCTCACTGGAATCCCCCTCCTGAGCCGCTAACCCTCACGAGCGGCCTACGACTGTATCCTAATGGTCTCGAGGCCGTGCGCCCGCGGGCCCGTCTCCTCACGCCGCAGCATCCAGGCGAAGAAGAAGCCGAGGAACCCGAGGATCGAGAAGATCCACATACCGAGCGCGTAGCCCATGGGGTTCTCGACGCTGGCGCCGGCGTAGTCGTTCGCCCAGCCGATCATGAAGTTGAAGCCGGCCAGCCCGATGTTCTGGATCATCGTCATCAGGCCGTAAGCGGTGCCCAGCTTGCTCTGCTCGACCAGGTAGGCGACCGATGGCCACATCACCGCCGGTATCAGCGAGAAGGCGATCCCCATCATCGCCATCGGGATCCGCACGTCTATGCTCGTGTAGGCCATGATCAGGTAGACCGGCACCAAGAGCAGCGAGCCCCACATCATGAACAGTGACCGCTTGCCCACCCGATCGACCAAGTAGCCGAAAAGCGGCGTGAAGACCATCGCGAACAGCGTGATCATGCTGGATAGGAACCCGCCGAACTCGCGTGTCGTGCCGTGCCGCTCGATGAAGAACTTCACGGCGAACGTCTGGAACGGGAAGATCGCCGAGTAGAAGGTGATGCAGAGCAACACGACCCAGATGTAGGAGCGCGGGAAGCGGAAGAGGTCGCTCCACACGACCTGCTCGGTCTCGCCCGCCTCACCGAGGTCGTAGCGGGTCTCGGCCCGGTCCTCCATGATCCAGTAGATCACCGCGCCAACGATGCAGAAGACGCCGAAGCCGACTGCGATCAAGAGAGGCCACTGCCAGCTCACGAAGGCCGGCTTCGCCCAGGTGGGCGAGTTGAGGGCGGCGAACGAGCCCAACCGCGCGATCGTCAGGTTGGCGCCGAAGGCGAAGCTCAGCTCTTTCCCCTTGAACCACTTGGCAATGGCGGTGGTGACCGAGACGATCAGCGACTCGGCGCCAATCCCGAAGATCAGCCGTCCGGTCGCCATGATCGCCAGCGTGCCGGTGGCCGCGGTGATGGCCGCGCCCACGAAGCAGAGGACGCCGAACAGGAAAGTCGCCTTCTTGACGCCGATCCGGTCGATGATGATGCCGCCGATCAGCACCATGATGACGTTCGGCACGCTGTAGATCGCGTTCAGCAGCCCGATGTTCTTGTCGGAGAAGGCAAGCTGCTCCTTGAGCAGGTCGGCGATCGGGCTGACGGCATCGTAGACATAGTAGTTGCCGAACATCGCCAGGCTGATCACCACCAGCACGGCCCAGCGATAGAGGACCGGAGGTTCTGGCTTCAGCCTGTTTGGCGCGGCTTGGCTGTCAGTCATGAAGTCGACCCTCTGGCAGTGCCGAAGCTGTCGGCGTCAGTTGTGTGATGTGAGGCAGGGGTCGGGATGATTCAGGCCACAAGATGGGACTTCCGCGGGCCCGGAGCAATCTCGGGTGGCGTGTCCTCCAGTCTCTCTGGCGGAGTTCAGCCGCGCTCAGGCTCGTTCAGCGACGGCTTCCGCGGCTCGTTGATCTTCCGCCTGCGGCATCGCATCTTCCCTGCCCGGACCGTCGCGGCCCGACCGGCCCTCGAGATGCTGAAGCGAGGCCTCCGCCGCGGAGGCCTGTGAGTCTGATAGGAGAGGACGGATGGCGTTAACCTGGGAAGAGCTTCACAAGATGACAGTGGCGCAGCTGCGCGAGATGGCCAAGGGGTTGGAGGACGAGACGCTGCGCGGTTACAGCGCGATGCGCAAACACGAGCTCCTGCCGGCCCTCTGCAAGGTGATGGGAATCGAGGCCCACGCGCACCACGAGGCCCTGGGGATCGACAAGGCCCGGCTCAAAGGTCAGATCCGCGCCCTCAAGGCCAAGCGGGACGCGGCGCTGGAAGCCGGAAACCCGGCGGACGTGAAGGAAGCCCGTCAGAAGATCAAGCGGCTCAAGCGCAAGATCCGCAAAGCCACGGTCTAGCCGACGCGCGCCCGCGTCGCTCGCGCCCCATCACAGGCTCTGGGTCGAGCCACAGCTCAGCACCTGGCCGGTCCCCGGTCTCGCTTTGATCTCACCATCCTCGTAGACGACCGCACCGCGCCGGATCGTCATGCGTGGCCAGCCTGTCACCTCCCAACCTTCGAACAGCGAGAAGCCGCAGCGCGAGCGCAGGTCGGCGAGCTCGATCTTTCGGGTCTCGTTTGGATCCCAGAGCGCCAGGTCGGCGTCGGAGCCCACGGCGATCGTGCCTTTGCGCGGGTAGAGCCCGAGCAGCCTCGCCGGGTTCGCCGCTATGATCTCCACGAAGCGCTGCAGCGAGATGCGTTCCTTCACGACACCCTCCGAGTAGAGCACGGGAAACATCTCCTGGAGGTTGGGGACGCCGGGGCGCAGATCCTCGATGGACAGTTCGGGGTCCATCTTCTGGCCCTTGCTCCAGCCCACGTGGTCGGTGCCCAGGGTGTGTATCGAGCCATCCTTCATCCCGGCCCACAACGCCTCGACATCCTCCGGGGTCCGCAGCGGCGGCTGCCCGACATAGAGGGGACCGTCAGCTCGCTCGTACCGCTCCTCGCTGAAATGGAGGTAGATGGGCCGCGTCTCCACGTAGACCGGCAGCCCCTGAGACTGCGCGTCGCGGCAGATGCGCAGCGGCTCCGCCGCCGACAGGTGGACGACGTAGATCGGCGCGCCGGTGATCTCGCAGTAAGCGATGGCGCGCTGTGTCGCGATGACCTCGCAGGAGAGCGGCCGGCTGCCGGAGTAGTAGCGCAGCGAGCTCTTACCCGCAGCGACCAGCTTGTGCGTCGCTTCGGCGATGATCGCCGGGTCCTCACAATGAACCAGCGAGAGGATCCCCACCTCCCCGGCCATACGCATCACTCGCACATACTCCCGCAGGTGCTGGTCGAAGCTCGCGATCACCATGAAGATCTTGACGGTGGTGTTCCCGGCGTCGGCGAGCTCGCGAATACCCTGCTCGCCGAGCTCGCTGGGGTCGAGCAGCACCGGGTGCAGCACGATGTCGGCGATCGCCTTCTCGGCCACGAACCGCGCGTCGCGCTCGAGCGCATCGAAGACGGTCTGTCCCTGGCCCGGGACCGTCATGTTGCCGATCGTCGTGACGCCGCCGGCCAATGCCGCTTCGGATCCGCTGGTGAGGTCATCGCCATACCTGTACTTCTCCGGCCCGCCCTCCGCCTGGGTCAGATGGGCGTGGGGATCGATTCCGCCGGGGAGCACCAGGGTTCCCTCAGCGTCGATCACCCGCTCGCCCGCAGGCGCGAGGCCCGGGCCGACCTCGACGATCTTCTCGCCACGGACACGGACATCGCCGCGAAAGCGGTCCTCCGCCGTGACGATCGTGCCGCCGCGGACGAGCAGGCCGTCTTGCGGTCGTCCGCCGAAGACCGGTTGGGGCCCACGCCCCGCGCCCGCGGCCAGGGCAGCCACCCCGAGCCCGGTGGCACGCACGAAATCGCGCCGCGACAGCGACGAACGGGTGTTGGTCTCTCGCCCAAACATCGGTTCTCCCCTCCGCCAGGCGCGGACGCGATCGGACCCGGCGTCGCGTCTGGCATACGGTGTACAGTCCCCCTGCCAGCTCAGCGTGCAGAAGGCCGGCGAGTCAAGGCACAGGCGTGAGGCTATGTCGAGACTACCTCCGCATGACGCCGAACGCGTACGCGACCTGCAGCAAATCGTCGCTCGTATAGCTAAGCTCCCACTCGCCGGTCCGCCGGGCACCGGGGAAGAAGGAGCCGCTGTATACGGATTCCTCGTTCTTGAGCTTGAGGACCATCGTATAGGGCGGCTCCAGCTTGTAGGGTCTGTACCTTCTCAGGTTCCGCAGAGCGCTCTCGCCGGATGCAGGCTCCGCGCCGCGCCGCCTATACCATCCTTGACCGCCACGGTCTCGACCTCGCCGAAGAGCGCCTCAGCCTGCTCGCAGAGCGCCTCGTCACCCGCCACGAACACGACCGGCACGTCGTAGTAGCCAGCGATCAAAGCGTTGAGGCCCGCCTCCGGCAATGAGACGCCGTTGATCGAGAGATCCATCACGTTCCCGGACATGGTGTGCTCCAGAAGCGCGTCCGGCGTGCCGGCTTTGGCATGGTAGCCGACGAACATCACGGCATCGAAGCTCTCATCGATGCCCTCCATCATGCTCTTCGGTCCACCCGACCAATCGCGTATCAGCCGCGCGTTCTGGTTGAGCAGCTCGGGAAGGATGTTGCGCGCCGAGCCGTGCGAATCACGCACGACGATCTCAGTCGCGCCGGCCGCGAGGGCGCCCTCGACCGCAGCGTTCACCTCCTCGGTCATGATCCGCCGGAAATAGTCGTAGTCCTTCCCCGTCCTGCTCACATCCTCCCAGTTGACGATACCGGTGATCCCCTCCATGTCGACGGAGATGAATACCTTCAGGTTCCTGCCCGCCTGTCCGAACGCTGGAGCGGCGATGAACGGCAGGACCAGCACGGCCACCAGAAACTTCTTCATGGCAACCTCCTCGCTGAGTTTGCCCCCGCAGTAGGGCATCCGTGTTTCTGGGAACGTCCTCATAGGCAAACGGCGAACGAATACTGCCGTATCAGACAAGTGATTGGGGCCGTCGCCAGAGGCTGAGCGATTGCGATGCCGGGCTTTAGGAGACAATACAGGCGAGGACCGAGCACAGCAACGGTTAGAGGCAGCGGGGAAGCCGGCCAACGCGACCCGTCGCAAATGCCCGTTGCCGGTACTCAGCCGTCAGGGTATGGTCCCACACGGCAAGCAGCCGGGGCAGCGTGCGGGGCGTAACACCGGCTCTAAGGAATCCCGGTTCTCAACGAGGACCCGAGGTCGCTCATGGAGGAGTTGAAGGACTACCCCATCTCGATTGCCGAGGTCGGCCGAGCCCGCGCGCTCGTCGGGCGCTTCATCAAGCCGACCCAGCTGACTTACTACGAGAGTCTGTCGAAGCTGATCGGCGCACAGGTCTTCGTGAAGCATGAGAACCACAACCCCACAGGCACTTTCAAGATCCGCGGTGGCGTCAACCTGATGTCCCACCTCAGGGAAAGGGGCGTCACCGGGGTCATCACCTTCTCGACGGGCAACCATGGGCTGTCCATCGCGACCTCGGCGATATGGTTTGGGCTGAGCGCGGTCGTCGTCGTACCTGAGAACAACAACCCGGCGAAGAACCGAGCGATCCGCGAGTGTGGGGCCGAACTCGTGGAAGCGGGCAAGACCTTCGAGGAAGCATCTCAGGCCGTGGAGGAAATCCGCCAGCAGCGCGCCCTGTACTACGCGCATCCCGCGGACGAACCACTGTTGATCAACGGGGTGGGCACGGGTTTCTTGGAGATCCTCGAAGATCTGCCGGACATCGATGTGATGATCGTTCCGCTCGGCGCCGGCAGCGAAGCGGCGGCCGCTATCACGACGCTGCGCGCCCAGCGGCCCGGAGTCACGATCATCGCCGTCCAGGCCGAGACCTCGCCGGCGGCGTATCGCTCATGGCTGGAAAAACGTATCTGCCATGCTCCGAACACGACGTTCGCCGGCGGATTCGCCACGGGAAAGGCGTATGAAGTACCGTTCGAGATCTACAAGGACGGGTTGGACGATTTCGTCCTGCTGACTGAGGATGAGATATACGACTCGATAGGCGCAGCTTTCTACTATACGCACAATCTCGCCGAGGGCGCTGGCGCAGCGACGATCGCCGCAGCCTTCAAACTGAGGGAGCGGTTGAGGGGCAAGACCGTCGTTCTACAGATGAGCGGCTGTAACGCCTCGCCCGACGAGATTCTCGGGGCGAGCCGCCGGTCTACCTTCCAACGAGGCTACGAGGGCTGAAGGAGGTCGAGACTGCGCCGATCCGCCAAGTCGATCTTCATCTTCTGGGTGCCGCTTGCGGCCACCTGGCTGATGATGGCACTGGAGGGTCCCTTCCTCGCCGCCGTCATCGCGCGGCTACCCGACCCGAAGTTCAACCTGGCGGCCTACGGCGTCGCCTTCGCCTTCGCGATCCTGGTGGAGGCACCGATCATCATGATCATGAGCGCCTCCACCGCCCTGGTGGAGGACGCCGATAGCTACCGCAAGCTCCGCAACTTCACGTACACGCTGAACGCTGTCATCACCGGCATCATGCTGGTGGTGCTGATCCCGCCCGCCTTCACGTTCATCATGCAGCGCCTCATCGGCCTGCCGGACCCGGTGGCCGGCCTGACCTACGTGGCCCTGCTGATCCTGCTGCCCTGGCCCGCCGCCATCGGCTACCGGCGCTTCTTCCAGGGTCTGCTGATCCGCGCCGGGCTGACCCGGCTGGTAGCGCTGGGGACGGTCATCCGGCTCACCTCGATGGCAGCGACGGCGCTGGTCCTGTACGGCCGGTTCTCGCTGCCGGGGGCTTATGTGGGCGCGGCAGCGCTCTCCGTCGGCGTCTGCGCCGAGGCGCTGGCGGCGCGCCTGATGGCGCGCGGCCGGGTAGGCGATCTGCTTCGCACCCCAGCGGCTGACACGCGCGAAGGCGAGCTCCTCGATTACCGCCGCATCGTGAAGTTCTACTATCCGCTCGCCCTCACCTCGGTGCTGGCCCTGGCCGTGCACCCCATGGTGACGTTCTTCATGGGGCAGGGACGCTTCCCGGTCGAGTCGCTGGCGGTGCTGCCGGTGGTGAACTCGCTGTCCTTCATCTTCCGGGCGATGGGGCTCAGCTACCAGGAGGTCGCCATCGCGCTTCTGGGCAAGAGGTTCGAGCACGTCGATGAGTTGGGCCGTTTCGCCGTCGGCCTCGGGCTGGCGTCCTCGTTCGCGCTCGCGCTCATCGGCTTCAGTCCGCTGGCCCGGTTTTGGTACGAGACGATCTCGGGGCTCAGCCGCGAGCTCACCGCGTTCGCCATCATGCCTACACGGATCCTGGCGCCGATCCCGGCCTTCGCGGTCCTGCTGTCCTTCCAGCGGGCCATCCTGGTGCAGGCCCGCGTCACCCGGCCGATCACGGTGGCGACGGCGATCGAGGTCGGCGGGATCGTGCTGGCGCTGCTGGCGCTGACCCAGGGGCTGAACATGGTCGGCGTGACGGCGGCCGCGATCGCGTTCGTGGCCGGGCGGTTCGGCGGGAACCTCTACCTGGCCTCGCCCTGCCTGAAAGTCCTCGGAGGTGCAGCCCCGGACAGCCGTGTGTGAATCGGCGGCCCGGTCATCGGAGAACGATTGTTGATATACCTGACCTCGTGGGGGATATTGTCACCAACGGAGATCGCCGCGGGAGGCGGCGACCGCACAGCCCGACGCCCGAGAGATGGCCCAACCTGATCCGACCGCCCTCGGAGAGACGAGGTCCATGCTTCTGGTCCGAAAGGCCCGCAGGTTCTGGCGATTCATCGCGCCTGACACACGTGAGCTCGAGCCAGGCTTTCAGGACGAGATCAACAAGCAGTTGGTTCTCGGGCTCAAGGTGGTTGGGACGGCGGCTCTTCTTGTCGGCGTTTTACTTGTCTTCCTTCCCGTGGCCGCCGGCCGGACTGCCCCGAGCCTGATCCTCCACCGGGAACACGACGAGATCGCGCTCGCGCTGCTGGGCGCCATAACGTTGGCGCTCTGCGCGACACGCTGGGGTCGCCGACACGCCAGAGTCATTGCGCTGGTGCACGGAACCTCCGCCGCCGCCCTGGCTGGCTGGGGTTCCATCTACGTGGACCACGAATACGAGGTCTTCTGGGGATTCCCCATGGTGCTGTTGACATTCGTGGCCCTCATTCCGCTGAGACCGCTCGCGATTCTGACCATGGGCCTCCTCACGACCGCAATCTATTCGGTCTGGGAGCGGCTGTTCGCTGCGCTGCGCCTCGAAGCCGAGGTCAGCGTCACGCACGTCCTGATCTCGATCGTCTGCATGTTCCTGGCCGCTGTCGTCTACAGGCTGCGGATTCAAGGCTACGTAGCACGTGCGGAGCTGCGCGCGTCGCTCGAGGCGCTCGAGCGCGCTCAGGCCGAGCTCATCACCTCGCAGAAAGCCGCCGCCCTCGGCCAGCTGGCCGCCGCTCTGACCCATGAGCTGAACACACCCATCGGCGTCCTGACCAGCACGGCGAAGACCATCTGCACGGCCAGCAACAAGTTGCGCATGCTGATGGAACAGCGCATGGGAGCACAGGGCGACGAGTTCCGGGACCTGAGCGAGGCACTCGGCACACTCACTGCGACGACAGAGGAGGCATCGCAGCGCGCCCACGAGGTCATCGGCAAGGCGGGACGCTTCACGAATCTCGACCGCGCCGCCTATAGGCGCCTGGACGCTAATGACCTTCTACGCGACGTGGCGGAACTGGTGAAGCCGGCCCTGCCTGCTGGCGTCCGATTGGAGCTCGACCTCCAGCCGATCCCGGCCGTCAACGGCTTCCCACAGCACCTGACCGATACCTTCATGACCATCGTGCGAAACGCGCTTGAAGCGATTCCCGAGCGGGGCGTGGTACGAGTGGTAAGCCAACCTCACGCCGGTCAGGTCGCGGTACGTATTGCCGACACCGGGCACGGCATCCCGCCGGAACGCTTGGAGTCGCTGTTTGAGCCGCAGCTCAGCAGCAAGAGCGGCCGCGTCAAAGCGAACTGGGGGCTCTTCATCGCGCGTCAGATCGTCCGAGCGCACGGCGGGGAGATCGAGATCGAGAGCGCCCTCGGACGTGGCACCACGGTCCACGTCCTGCTCCCCGCGGAGCACGCGGGCACGGATCGCTTCGAGTTCGAGGCAGGTTCCGCGCGCTAGCGGTAACCCACTAGGCCTCCGACCCTGACCAGGCCAGCCGACCCCGGCGCTGCAAAGCCGTCATTGATGCGGACCCGCCGGAGCCGCATCTTCTATCTAAGTCCCAAACCGCTATGCACTGGCCAGCCGGTCAATGCCAAGGAGGTCGGTATGCGTCGGCTCAGCTACTTCAGCCTGCTCGTCTCGTTGCTGACAGCGCTGGCAGCCACCCCGTCATCCGCGCAGGTGAAGCCCAAGCAGGACACGATACGGCCTGTACGGCCGCTTCAGAGGCTGATGCGGCAGCCCGAGTTCGAGGTGATGGACCTCGCCTGCGAGGTGGTGTCCGCTCCCGGAGCAGCCAGCGCCGGCGCGCGCAGGATCATGCTTGCGCTGCGCAACAACGGGGGCGACTTCAGCGGCGACCTCGAGTTCAGGGTCGTGGGTATCGAGAGCCTGTCAGGCGGAGCACACATGGAACAGCAGTTCACCCTGCGAGGGCTCTCACTGGCGAGCGGGAAGGACACAATCATCGCGGTCCCGCAGAACACGACCTTTGGACGCTTCGAGTGGCCGACGCCCTGGAACGATCACCCGGTGATCAACTTCTTTGTCTACACCGATCCCGGTAACGCAATCGCTGAGGGAGACGAGCAGAACAACACTTTCGGGAAGACGATATCCTTCCCCCACATAAGAGTGACCTACCCGAACGGCGGAGAGATCTGGAGGAAGGGCACCGCGCAGACCATTCGTTGGCGAAGCGAGCGGCTTTCCGGGCACGTCCGCGTCGAGGCCGAGAGGTACGCCCTGCCATATTCGACGGAGCCAATCGCCCACAAGAGGATATCGGACAACGCGCCAAACACCGGGCAGTACGGAGTGAAGCTCGGGTTCACCGAGCGAGGTGACAGCCTCTACTTCGGCGCCGGATACTGGAAGATACGCGTGGTCAGCATGGACCATCCTTACGTCGCTGACACGAGCGACAGCCACGCGACGGTGGTGTGGGTGACGGCACGCGACGAGGGCTGGTACACCGACTGGCGCTGGAATCCGCAGAACCTCTGGCTCAAGCTGACGAAGGCCGGGCGGATCAAGCCGAGGACGGAATTCACACAGCTGATCCAGCGCCGCCAGGCGAACTTCCAGCTACCGGAGGTGGGGGCGGACATGGATCTGGACTTCCAGATCCCCATCGAGTACCTGGGTCGCGAAGGCCAAAAGCGGTTCACGGTAACGGTTCAGATCTACAACGACCGGATCTACCCCGGGGTCGCCGCCTGGAACCCGGTCCGCAATCTCCTCGAGCGGCGGACAACCGTGTCCCTCAGGCAGGGACTTACGAAACACGACTTCCGCTTTCAGCTCAGCTGGGCAGCCTTTAACGTGCTGGACGGTATGAACAAGCCTCTGACCGTCAAGGTCGTGGTAAGGGACGAGGAGGACCACGAACAGGATTTCGAGACTTACATAAGGATCCTCCAGCAGTAGAGCAGCGAGACAGCCGGGTCGCACTCGGCAGCGGATCCGCCTGGCTGTTGGTGCTGGAGAGGGAGGATGGCTGCGGTATGAACGCTCCTAGGATCGCTTCGCTCGTTGCCATGCTTGTGATCATGGCACCGGTCGATCTGTTTGCCCAGCAGGAGATGCCTGTCGCACCAGGTGATCGGGTACGTGTGTCAGCGCCAACCGTCGTCGCCGGCCAAGTCGTTGGCACCATAAAGGAGCTGAGTCCCGATACGTGCGTGCTTCAGGTCGAAGGTCGCCCTTGGCCGGTGGTATTGCCTCTGGGTTCCGTGACACAGCTCGAGGTCAGCCGAGGCCACAAATCGAAATCCGGGATGGGTACCCTGGTCGGCGGAGGCCTCGGTTTTCTGGGCGGCTATCTGGTCGGCACGCAGACCTCGCTATGCGAGACCTGCGGAGGCTCCGACGAGAAGCAAAAGACGGGTCTCGCGTTCGGCACCATCTGTGGGTTGCTGGGCGCTGCCGCCGGCGGCGAGCTCGGCGCGAAGAGCAGGGCCGAGCGCTGGGAGGAGGTGCCCGTCGAGCAGCTGCGCGTGACCATCAGACCGTACGGCGACGACGGGCTGGCGATCACGGCGTCGCTCTGGCTGCCCTGACTGGTCCTTTTCTTAACACGGCAACACTCTCACTGCGGCTCTCGCGTACGTGTTCATGCGAACTAAGCTCTTCCACTTGATGATGCATCGCCTCACCACGGCCCTGTGCCTGCTGCTCGTCGCCGGCCCGGCGCACGGGCAGTCCGACCCGCTGATCACGAACGTACGCGCGCGCCGGATCACCAGCCTGAACGGCGCGTGGCAGACCATCATCGACCCCTATGAAGCCGGGTACTATAACATTCGCCACCAACCCAGATCCGACGGCGGCATTGCGGCCAACCGGAAGCCGAGAGACAGGAGCGACCTTGTCGAGTACGATTTCGACACGGCAGGTCGCCTGCTCGTGCCTGGCGACTGGAATTCGCAGCGTGACGAGCTGTTCTTCTACGAGGGCACAATCTGGTACAAGAGGGACTTCGACTACGACCTGGGGCCCGGGCGCCGCCTGTTCGTCTACTTTGGCGCGGCCAATCACGACGTCGTGGCCTGGCTCAACGGTCACAAGCTCGGCGAGCACGAGGGCGGCTTCACGCCCTTCAACTTCGAGATCACCGACTACGTCCGCGACACCGGCAACTTCCTCATCCTGAAGGTCGACAACCAGCGCCGGCGCGAGGCCGTGCCGGCGCTCAACACGGACTGGTGGAACTACGGCGGGCTGACCCGCGATGTCTTCCTCATAGACGTGCCGGGTACGTTCGTGCGCGACTACTTCATCCAGCTCGACCGGGACGCGCCGGACCAGCTGGCCGGATGGGTGCAGCTCGACGGGCCACAGCTCCGGCAGCGCGTCAGGCTCGGCATCCCGGACGCCGGCGTCGAGGCGGCAGTCGAGACGGACGCCAGCGGCTACGCCACATTCCGCGTCGACGCCGACCTTGAGCGCTGGAGCCCGGACGACCCGAAGCTCTATGAGGTCGAGGTCGCGTCCGAGACGGACCGGGTCAGCGAGCGGATCGGGTTCCGCACCATCGAGACGCGCGGTCACGACCTGTTGCTGAACGGGGTGCCCATCTGGCTGCGCGGCATCTGCATCCACGAACAGGCGCCGCTGCGCGATGGTCGTGCGTTCAGTGAAGAGGATGCGCGCACGCTCTGCTGGTCTGGGCCGAGATTCCGGTCTACTGGATGATCGCCTGGGAGCAGGAGGCAACACTCGAGAACGCCAAGAACCAGCTCGCCGAGATGATCACCCGGGACAAGAACCGGGCGTCGGTGATTCTGTGGTCGATGGCGAACGAGACGCCACCCAGCCGCGAGCGCCTGGACTTTCTCCGTGCGCTGACCGAGGTGGCACGGAGCCTGGACCCGACGCGCCTGCTGACGGCGGCCCTCGTATCCCACTACGTGGACGACAGCACGCTGATGATCGATGACCCGCTCGGCGCCTACCTGGACGTGATCGGCGTGAACGAGTACGTGGGATGGTACGACGGCCTGCCTGAGAAAGCGGACCGGCTGTCGTGGCAGATGGTCTACGAGAAGCCGCTGATCATCAGCGAGTTCGGCGCCGGTGCCCTGCAGGGCTACCACGGTGACCGGCTGACGCGCTGGACCGAAGAGTTCCAGGCGAACGTCTACCGGCACCAGCTAGAAATGCTCGAGCGCATCCCCTTCCTGCGCGGCACGAGCCCCTGGATCCTCACTGACTTCCGCTCGCCGCGCCGCCCGCTGCCGGTGATTCAGGACTACTGGAACCGAAAGGGGCTCATCTCCGACCGGGGCGTGAAGAAGCAGGCGTTCTACGTGCTGAGAGATTTCTACGACGCGATGGAGAGGCGCTACGAGTAGTGCCCTGCGGGAACCGGTCGACGAAGCGACCGTGGGGGCTGGCGTTCGACCTCCTGCGACCCCCTCTTCCCTATCCGGCCTTCATCCAAGAACGGGCTGGCGCTGCAAGGTGGCTCAGGGGTCTGGAGGCGGCGGCTCCTCCCTGAGTAGGAACCCTCTCACGGACTCCCGGATAACGTCGAGCTCCTGGCTCGCCAGGACGCGCCAACCTCCGTCGGATCTCTTCAGGGTCATCACCCGGATCTCGGGTTCCGCGCCGCTGAGCTGAAGCGTACTGCGATACACCACGTGCGCGAGCTCCGGCGGTTCGTGGACCGCTCCGAGGACCTCGATCCTCTGGATGACCAGGAAATGGATCAGCCCGGGGATGTCCCGGCTGATCGCCTCCATGACGCGAACGAACACCTCGTCGCGCGAAAGGGAGCGAAACTCGGTCTCGCTGATACTGCCGAAGATCGCCTCGAGGGTCTCACCCGTCGCGTCCACCTCTATCAACTGCTCGATCCGACGGTGGATGCGGCGCAGTGCCTCGGGGTGCATCCGACGTGCTGCCGCTCGCCAGGCGGAGACCCTGATCGCGGTCTGAAACTCCGCGGCAACGGAGTCCGGCGGCAGAGCCACGCGCTGCGCTGAGGCTGGAGCGGCAGCGCACGGCAGGGTCAGCAACAACAGGCCGAATGCTAAGTGTCTTCTGAGGATCGTCACATCCAATCCCAGGCTGGTTCTCATGATCCTCGTGCGTCTTTCAGCACAACTACCTGTTCTCGGGCGAGAAGATAGGCACAGCGGAGCGGGACGGCACGTGTGACACACCCGCCCGCAAGAGCGGAGGGAGGGCTGGAGAGAGGTTGACCCCTGTAGTGTTGCTGCGGGATATTGGAGGTCGCTTCCAGGACAGCCCTTCACCTTGGCGCACGACGACGGTGACAACTCGTGAACGAGGACGACCGATGAATCCGAGACATGCGTTCATCGCTGGCCTGCTGGCCCTTGGCCTGGCCTCCCCGGCCCAGGCCCAGACGCGGGAGGAATGCACTACCGCGATCATCAGCCCGGCGGCTTCGGCGGACCGGGTCCCTGTGCTGTGGAAGAACCGGGATACGGGCACCTTGTCGAACAAGGTCGTCTTCGTAGAGGACACACCTTACAGCTACCTGGGTCTGGTGGACGCCGACGCGTCGGGCGGGCGCCATGTCTTTGCGGGATTGAACTCAGCGGGCTTCGGCATCATGAACAGCGTCGCCTACAACCTGCCCCGGAAGTCCGGCGAGATGGAGGACCTGGAGGGCATCATCATGGCCGATGCGCTGCGCACCTGCCGGAGCGTGGCCGATTTCGAGCGCTACCTCCAGGCCAATCTGGGCCCGAACCTGGGAAGCTGGGCCAACTTCGGTGTGATCGATGCGGACGGGAAGGCGTACCTCTTCGAGGTCCACAACCACGGCTACGAGAAACTCGATGCGGCCGAGGCCGAGACCCGCTATCTCGTCAACACCAACTTCTCGCGTAGTGGTGCGGAAGGTGAGGGAGCGGGCTACCTGCGCTTCGAGCGAGCCAGCCGACTGTTCGACGGTTTCGCGCCCGGGCAAGTCGACTTCAGAACGATGTTGACCCAGTTCACACGGGACCTCGGGCACGTGCTTCTGCAGCAGCCGAGCCTCAAGGACGCGCGGGCGAGGCCGGAGGACGAGGACCTGTGGGTCTTCACTCGCGACTGCATCAACCGGCCCTCGACCTCGGCCGCCGTCGTCATCGTCGGCAGGGACCCGGCCGACGCGAACTCTGTGGCCACAATGTGGGTGATCCCAGGCGAGCCGGTGACCGCTATCGCCATCCCGCTCTGGGTCGAGGCCGGGAGCGTTCCCGCGCCGCTCTGGGACGGCGAGGAGGCGCCGATCTGGCAGGCATCGCTGAGAATCAAGGACCTCGTCCGCCCGATGTCGGAGGGCTACAAGCGAGACTATCTGAATCTGATCCGGCTGGATAACTCGGATGGCACCGGCTTCCTGCCGCAGATCCTGGAAACCGAGGCGCAGATTATCGCGGAGACGATCGAATTCCTCGGGGCACACCACTCCCCCGAGGAATTTGCTGCCTTCCAAAACAGAATGACTGAACGGGCGCTGGCAACGCTCAGGGCTATCGCGTCAATTCCCTGAGCGACGTGCGCGGCACGGCCCCACCCCGTGGGCCGCGCCGCGCCCAAAGATCAAAACTTGCAGGTCCCGCCCACGTTGCGGAATGAAGCCGTGGCCTCGCCGTTGGCGTTGATCGTGTAATGCGTCTGTATTATGTAGTCGTAGCTGGGCGCGTCGCCCTGACCAATGAGACGAGCCCTGCTGTTGATCACGTCGACGGCCTGAGAACTCATAGCAGAGTCGTGATTGTGTTGCATGCGATTCAACAGCCACCGATACATGTTCCCGCTCGCGTCGACACCTACGCCCTTGCCGTTGACAATGACGGCGTAGTTCGAGTTGCCGCTCGCCGATCCGGTGCGGAGGACCTTGATATCCACCCACCCGTCGATTGTGATCCTGTGAGCACCACAGTAGGTGACTGTATCATACGCGATGCGCGCGTGGTACGTGACCGCCCCGTCGCTGTTGCCTCGCGTCTGCTGGGCCGCAGCTTCCTGCGTCGGGATGACGAGCGCGAGCCCGACCACAGCACTGAGCAGAAAGACGCTCGATTTTCTCATGAGCACGCTCCTCCTTCGCTCGCGTGTTTGGCGGGAACCGAAACCCCGGCGCGCCGGGCACGGACCCGTGAGGTCCGATCTTCGCGACCAGGGCAGCTTTTCCGTACCCCTCAGCGGGAAGCGGGAATCACGGTGCCGGCGGCGGGGAGGCGGCGGAGGACCAACGGGAGGTCTGGGCACCCACTGTCGCGGGCACCCCGCTGGCACCGCGGGCTGGCGGTTGCAAGAATTGGGCGAGTCGGGCCCCGCGGCGCCCGCGGGCGACCTCGTCACCTATCTCAAGCTATTTCAGCAACTTATGGCTCTACGACAGGCCTCGCGACGCCCGGCATGTCCGGCCAACCCGGCTCGTTCCGGCGGTCGCGACCGTGCGGAATCGGTCATTGCGACCGACCCTTTCGCTTCGGCCCGGCTCGCTTCAACACCTCCAGATGGGCGGAGAGCGACCCTCCTAGGTGCGACGCCACCGCTGGTAGCGGAAGGACAGCGCCACAAGACGATCGCCAGAAGGATGAAGCTGACGATCCGGTAGAGCTGGGAGAGCTGCGAGAGGTCGTAGACAAAGACCTTTGTGGCGCTGATGAAGGCCATGCCGAGCCCGCCCCAGCGCACAGCAGCCTGTTTCAGCCAGAAACCCGCAGCCAGAAGTGCAGCGGCATAGGCCATCCAGAAGGCACTGATGGAAAGATCGCGAGCCAGCGCCCAGCGCTCCGCCTCGCCCAAGAGATCGTAGAACCGGACTATCTCGCCGGTTCCCCAGCCCAGGAAAAAGGCAGCCGATGCCAGCAGGAGGATAGGACGGACTCCCGTCTCCCAGGACTCGGCACGCTCGACGCGCAGGAGAGCTAACGACCAGGCGACGAAGCCCAGGCAGGCAGCGAGCCCGGTGAGAGCCCAGCCACCTATGAAGGCGGAATCACCTTCCGGCCGACCAGCAACGCCTCCCCAATAGGTGAGCACCGCCAGTGTAAGCGCGGCGAGGCCCGCTGCCCGCGCCTCCACTCGCCTCAGCGCGACACCCCACACAGTGAAAGCGATCCCCTCAATCAGCCAGGCACGGACTACCGCGACTCCATCCCAGAGGACTTGAGGAGCGACAAGCCAGAAGGCATAGCCGACCGCAGCACGCCAGAGACGACTGCCAGCTCCTGTGCCCGGCCGGCCCCAGATCGCCTGAGCCAGGTAGACGGCACCAAGCACCAGGGCAAGGGCGAAACCGATCTGCTCTCGCGAGTCGCGGTAGACCGAACCCTCGATTCCCACCATAGCGGTGAGGAAGAAGAGCCAGGGCGGCACGAGCGTCAGGCCGAGACCCGCGAACTCAGGGACAAGAGCGTCGCTCTCCTGGCGCAGCGCCGGTCGGTCGGCAGCCGCGTGCCGCCGGTCGGTCGGCAGCCGCGTGCCCCGAATCATCCCCTGCCCCGCTTCCTTCGGAGACCCAATCGGTCACCCCCAGCGAGGGGATCAAGTTCGCCAGCCAGATCGCGGCGGCGTAGACAGAGAAGGTCATGCCCGAGATGCCCCAGCCGCCTCTGCCAACCCAGAGGGAAACCCATCCGAGGGCAACCGCCAGAGCCGCGAGGTGATGCCAG
>JBDHKG010000016.1:0-34957 GCA_039586495.1 Gemmatimonadota bacterium
ATAGGTCTGCCCGAGTTCTTTGGCGATGATCATCATGCCTCGAAAGATAGTCGTCTGCGGCCTCGCCGCACTGGCCCTCGCGTGTGAGCGTGACGAACAGCAGCCCGTAGTACGCCTGCCCGCTGCCGAGGTTTCAGTATCCGATACGATAGCCCCGGTCGTCCTGTTTCTGGGCACCAGCCTCACCGCCGGCTACGGACTGCCCTCCGACGAGGCCTACCCGGCGCTTATCCAGAGCAGGATCGACTCGGCGGGTTTGGATTTTCGGGTGGTCAACGCCGGGGTGAGCGGCGAGACCTCGGCGGGCGGTCTTCGGCGCATCAACTGGCTGCTGCGGCAGCCGCTGGCGGTGCTGGTGCTGGAGCTCGGCGCCAACGACATGCTGCGCGGGCAGGACATCGAGGCGATGCGGGCCAACCTGCAGGAGATCATCGACCGGACTCGTTCGGCGCACGCGGACGCACGGATCGTCATCGCCGGGCTGAAGGCGGCCCCCAACCTGGGCGAGCCGTACGCCAGCCGGTTCGAGTCAGTGTTCATCGAGCTTGCCGAAGAGAACGGTGCCGCGCTGATCCCGTTCCTGCTGGATGGCGTGGCTGGCGTGCCGGAGCTCAATCAGCCGGATGGCAACCACCCGACGGCGGAGGGGCAGCGGATCGTCGCGGAAACCGTGTGGCGGGTGTTGGAGCCCGCATTGAAGGAGATCACTTCTTGACGGAGGCTAGGCCCGGTCAGCTCTCGGACGTGAGCCGTCGTCAGGTACCTGTCACGGCGCCGGAGACACAGGGAGGATCTGGGGATGCCGGATCTCAAGGGGAAGGTTGCCGTCGTCACCGGGGGTAGCAAAGGGATCGGCCGCGCCATCGCCGCGGCGCTGGCCGAGATCGGGGTCGACGTCGTTCTCTGCGCGCGAAACGCCCTGGAAGCTGCCAAGGCGGCCGACGAGATCACTGCGGCGGGCGGCGGCCGGGCGCTGGGCGTCGCGGCCGACGTTCGCAAGCTCGAGGATGTGAAGGGACTGATCGGCACGGCGGTGAAGGAGTACGGCGGTATCGACATCCTCATCGCTAACGCGGGTGTCGGCGGTGGGTTCGGACCCGTCGACGAGATCGAGCCAGAGGTCTGGCACCGGGTGATCGACACCAACCTGACCGGCGTCTACTACTGTTGCCATGAGGCGGTGCCTGAGCTCAAGAAGCGAGGCGGCGGTTGGATCATCACCATCAGCAGCCTCGCCGGCCGCTATGCGTTCGCCGGCGGCACCGCCTACAACGCCTCCAAGTTTGGCCTCCTCGGGTTTACAGAGGCGCTGATGCTCGATCTGCGGGACCACGGCATCCGCGTGAGCTGCATCATGCCCGGCTCGGTGGACACTTACTTCAACGAAAAGCAACCGACCGGCGAGTCGTGGAAGCTGGCGCCCGGCGACGTGGCGAGGGCGGTGTTGCAGGTGCTGGAGCACAAGGACCGGGCGTTGCCGAGCCGCGTGGAGCTGCGGCCATCACAACCGAGGCGCGGGTAGTCATGCTGCTGGACCCGCAGCTCTCGCTCCCTAGAGTTCAGCCGGATCCTGAGACGAGTGGAGGTGAACGAGCTTCCAGAAGCCGCCCCGCTTGTCGTAGATCTCCGTCCAGCGGCCGGTATGCCGGTACACGCCCGCGCCGCGGCGGGCCTCGAGCTCGTAGCGCGATGCGACCCAGCCAATGCGATCGTCGCGGCGTTCGTCGACCCGAACCACCTTGTCAAAGGTGCGAAGATTGAACTCGGAGTACAACTGGAACACTGGCGTGACGTGCTCCAGGAACTCCTTCAGGTTTCGGAAGACAGGCGGCGGGATGGTGTCGAAGATATAGCACTCCGGATCGTAGATCTGCCCGAGGGCACCTAGGTCGAACTCGTTCCAGGCTCGCACGTGCGTCTCGTGCAGCTCGAGCAGTCGTGCTTTTTCTCTCTCGTCCGCGCTCATCGTGTCCCTATCACTAGTGTCATGTCCTCGTCGGGCTCACGCACCCAGCGAACGTCGTGGAAGCCCGCGCCGTCCAGCCAGTCGAAGACCTCTTGGAAAGTGTAACAACGCCCTGCGCCGCTGCTGAGCAACATGTACACGGAGAACACGGCGCCACGCGTGGGTCTCGTGCGGGTGTCGTCCATGATCATGTCATGGATGACGACCTCGCCGCCGGGCACCAGGCGATGGTAGAGCCGCTCGAAGAGGGCCCGATTCGCGTTGTAACTGCGAGCATGGATGACATTCGATATCCAGATGAAGTCGTAGTTGCTGGGGAGTTCGTGCTCATCGACGTCGTACTCGAGCACGGTGATCCGGTCCTCGAGGCCCGCCGAGGCAACGACGTCCCGGGCAACGGCGGCAGCGATGGGTCGGTCCACCAGGGTCGCATGCAGCTGCCGGTGGAAGCGGCAGAAGGCCACCGCATAGGTGCCGGCCCCGCCACCCAGGTCCAGCATCTGGCGGCGCTCGCTAAGATCGATGGCGCCGCGGACCAGGATATCGGCAGCGCGCGATCGCGCGTCGCGGTGTAGCGCCAACAGCAGGTGCCGAGCTGCCTCCGGGTCCTCCAGAAAGATGTGTTTCTCGCGCTGGCGCTGGCCCGTGCGCAGCGCGTCGAACAGGTGGGCCCAGATCTCCCAGTTGTGCTGTGCGGCGATCAGCCGGTGGCCCATGTAGTCCGGCGACCCAGGCACCAGATAGCGGGCAGCCGCCTCGGTGTTCGAGTAGCGGTGGCCTCGCTTGTTGAGCAGCTCGAGGGCGGTCAGGGCGTCCAAGAAGAGGTGGACCGCCGGCGCGTCGAGCCCCAGCCGTTCGGCCACCTCCTGGGCACTCAGCGAGCCGCTGGCAAGCTGACCGTAGATATCGAGGGCAGCCGATTCCATCACCAGCCGGTCGGCCCAGAAATCGGCGATATCGTCGAAACGTTCCGGTGTCCAGCGGTTCGGGGCCATCTGGTACCTCCGCCTTTGTCTCGAACCGAACTCTACGGATAGCAGGGACGGTATGCCGAGGGCAAGGGATCGTGCCGCAAGCCCTCGCCGCAGCTAGTAGACAGGGCCGCGCCGGGATCAGGTTCTGAAGGCCCTAGGAGGGTAGGATTTCGTTCACGATCTTGCGAACCGTCTCCGCATCGGCCGTTGAGTATCCGTAGAGCGTCACCTCTGCGATCTGCGTCTTAGCCTTGGAGAGGTAGCCTCGGATCGCCTGCGCCATGATGCGGGCCGCCTCGTCCAATGGGAAACCGGCGACACCGGAGGCGAGGATCGGCAATGCGATCGTCTTGATGCCGTGTCGGTCGGCCAGTTCGAGGGAGTGGCGCGTCGAGCCCTCGATGGATGCCCGACTCGCGGGTTCGTCGCCCATCGCCGCGGCGTGGATCACGTAGCGGGCTGCCAGATTTCCGCCGCTGGTGATGGCCGCCTCGCCGACGCGGATCGGACCGTGCTTGTCGCACTCCCGCTGGATGCTCGGGCCACCCTTGCGGGCAATGGCACCCGCCACGCCGGCGCCCAGCTTCAGCCGGTTGTTGGCAGCGTTGACGATGGCGTCACCCTGGAACTCGGTGATATCGCCCTGTGCCACCCGGATTGTCGTCTGATCAGGCATCTGCCGATCCTCCGCTCCCAAAAACGCGCGTACTCCCGGCCCCGCTGCCAGGCTGTGGAACCCTGCTATATTACGGGCGTCTGTGGCCGTGGGGCCAGGCAGCTGGCTGACCCGGCACGATGTCTATGTCTTGGAGGCGTGAAGGATGTTGACGTTTACCGATAAGGCGCGCGAGCAGGTGCTGGCATTCATGGCGGATGAGGAGACGCCGGTGGCGCTGCGGGTGGCGGTGCAGCCGGGTAGCCCGCTGGCGCCCCAGTACGAACTGTCGCTGGTGGACGAGTCGGACCAGCAGCCCGGTGACACCGTCGTCGACGCGGGCAGCTTCAAGGTCTACGTGGGCGAAGGGAGCGCCAGCAAGCTCGAGGGCGCCACAGTGGACTGGATCGAGGGCGTTCACGGCGGCGGCTTCCAGGTCGAGAACCCGAACGTCAAGCCGATCGGCGCGGACTCGCCCAGCGGCGAGCTGGCGCAGCAGATCGCTGAGGTCATCGAGACACGGATCAACCCGGCTTTGGCTGCTCACGGTGGCGGGATCTCCTTGTTGGGTGTGCGGGACAACGTGGTATACGTTCAGCTCTCCGGCGGCTGCCAGGGTTGCGGCATGGCAAGGGTGACGCTGAAGCAGGGGATCGAGCGGATGCTCAGGGACGCTTTCCCGGAGATCGTCGGGGTCGTGGACGTCACCGATCACGCCCGCGGCACGAGCCCGTACTACTGAGTTCCAGCCGCACATCGCGGCTCGCGTCAGAGCGACCGCACCGGCGGTTCGATGGTGAGATCGAGCCGCCGGTTCTGCTTTTGCGGCGATCCCTCACTGCCAATGTGCTCGACTGCGAGCCGGTTGTCGTCGTGACTTTCGCTGGTCCCGAGTGTGTCCCACTTTGTAGAGGCCTAGCGCCACACATACCGTCGCCCATCTCGATACGGTAAGGACCTATGAGGGGACTCTGGTTGAAAGCGATCAGCCGTCGCCGCTTCCTCGCGAGCGCGGCGGCCGCGCTGCCGGCTGCCCTGTTGTCGAACCCGATCTCCCTGCTGGCGCGGTCCGTCGGCCCGCGCTCGAAGGAACCGCTGTTCAGGATCTCCCTGGCTCAGTGGTCGCTGCATCGCACCCTAAACGCCGGCGAGATCGATCCGCTGGACTTCGCAGAGACGGCCCGGGTCGACTACGGGCTCGACGCCGTCGAGTACGTCAACTCCTTCTTCAAGGACAAGGCGGAGAACGAGCGGTATCTGCGAGAGCTGAGGACACGGGCGTACGATCACGGCGTGCGAAGCCTGCTGATTATGGTAGATGGCGAGGGTGCGCTGGGCGCGCGGGACAGACGAGAGCGGGACAGAGCGGTGGAGAACCACTACAAGTGGGTGGAAGCGGCGCGCTACCTGGGCTGCCACTCGATTCGATGCAACGCGAGATCGGAAGGCATGCCTGGCGAGCAGCGCGAGCTGGCCGTGGACGGCTTGCGCCGGCTGACTGAGTTCGCCGCCGCGAGCGACATGAACGTCCTGGTCGAGAACCACGGCGGCCTCTCCTCGAATGGCGCCTGGCTGGCGAGCGTCATCCAGGCGGTGGATCATCCGCGCTGTGGGACGCTTCCGGACTTCGGCAACTTCCACATGGATGAGGACGTCTGGTACGACCGCTACCAGGGCGTCGCCGAGCTGATGCCGTTCGCGAAGGCGGTGAGCGCCAAGTCCCACGATTTCGACGAGCACGGCAACGAACGCCATACCGACTATCTGAGGATGATGCGGATCGTTCTCGATGCCGGCTACCGCTGGTACGTCGGGATCGAGTACGAGGGTAGCGAGCTCAGCGAGCCTGAAGGCATTCGGGCGACGAAGGGACTGCTCGAGCGGGTCCGCGAAGAGCTGACGCCGGAGTACACAACGCAACCCTAGGTGCCTGGGCCGGAACCGTCCCGGCACTCGCGGCTGGCTTTCCGTCGGCCGCGCCTGATATATTGGCTGCGTCCTCGCAAAAGCCCGGGACTCCACGACCGCATGGACGAGGCTGCCCGAATCGCTCGCAAGCTCTCTGCCCTGGTTGAACTGGGGTTCGAGCGCGTCGATCACTCCCCCGTCACCACGGAAGCCGTCCGGGTCGATAGGAAGAGCTACAAGGTGACCAGCGGTAAGCCCGCCATGGGCACCTTCGTCTCGGTCTCTGCCGTACATCCCTCGCGCGATAGGGCTGAGGAAGCGATCGGCCGGGCGTTCCAGCAGATGGACCGGCTGATCGGGGTCTTCAATCGCTACGAGGGATCATCTGCCGTCTCTCACCTCAACCGAGAGGGCCGTCTCGAGGATGCGCCGTCCGAGGTCCTCCAGGTGGTCGCCCGGGCGCTCTACTACAACCAGCTGAGCCGGGGAGCGTTCGACATCTCGGTACAGCCGCTGGTGGATCTGTTCAGGGAGTGCTTGAGCGGGGAGGCGCCGACTGAGCCAACGCCGGAGCGCGTGCTGGAGGCGATGCGGCTGGTCGGTTCCCAGAATGTCGAGCTGTCGCGACGAGCGATCCACTTCCGAAGAGAGGGCATGGGAGTCACGCTGGATGGGATCGCCAAGGGCTACATCGTTGACAGGCTCGCTGAGGTCCTCGCTCGCCATAAGGTGAGGAACTACCTGATCAATGCTGGCGGCGACGTCCGAACCGCGGGGACCAAGGAGGGGGGCGACCCGTGGACCGTGGCGGTTCAGGATCCCGCCAAGAGCGGTGCCTTTCCAGATGTCATACACCTGCGTGATGCCGCCGTCGCAACGTCCGGCAGCTATGAGATCTATTTCGACCGCGAGCACACCTTCCACCACATCGTGGACGCGGGATCCGGCAGATCGCCCGATCTGAACACCAGCGTGTCAGTGGTCGCACCCACAGGCATGGCGGCGGATGCACTGGCGACGGGCGTCTTTGTCATGGAGCCGCAGGAAGGTGTCCGGTACATCGACTCGCTTCCCGGCTGTGAATGCCTCGTCATCGACAAGCATGGACATCGACTGAAATCGAAGGGCTGGAGAAGCGCGGCGCAGCCTCATCAAGAAAGGGCAGGGTCAGAATGACAGGCTCACCGGGTTACACCAAGTTCCAGCTTACCGGTCTGGTAGCCCTCAGAATGCTCATCGGCTGGCACCTCTTCTACGAGGGTCTGGCGAAGTTGACCAACCCGTATTGGACGTCGGCCGACTACCTCTCGGAATCGAAGTGGTGGTTCTCGGGGCTGTTCATCGACCTGGCTTCCAGTCCCACAGCGCTGGCTGTCGTCGATTTCCTGAACGAGTGGGGGCTGGTCCTCATCGGATTGGGGTTAACCCTCGGGTGCTTCACTCGTGTGGCCGCCATCGCCGGTGTGGTCCTGCTCGCTCTCTACTACATCGCTGCTCCGCCCTTCGTCGGCTACATCTACTCGATGCCCGCGGAGGGCAGCTACCTCGTTGTCAACAAGGTACTGATCGAGCTTGTCGCGCTGCTGGTGGTCTTAGCCTTTCCGACCGAAAGGATCATTGGGCTGGACAGATTGATATTCTGGAAGCGTGGCGCTGAAGAGTCCGAGGAGATGCTCGCCTTTGCGGAGGATGTACGATGAGCGACGAAGGCAAGAAGAACAGTGTGGAGCCCGGCCAGATCGAGTCTGGTGCGACGCAACCTGAGATGGCCGAGCGAGAGGAAGGTCACGGGATCGGCCGTCGGGATGTCATCAAGGCGTTGGCGTCGATCCCCATCTTCGGCGTCTTCTTCTACAGCTTCTTCAAGAAGAAGTTCGAGGATGACTTCAAGCGGCGTGAGATACTCGCCGAGCTGGGCGTGATCGAGGGGGCTCCCGCCGTCATACCGGAGGCGATTTCGAGGCCGCCCGGCGAGCTGATCAGGGTGGGGATCATCGGGTTTGGCGGTGAGGGCGAGTCGCTGATCCGCAGTGCGGGTTTCGCCCATCCCGACTGGGTAGAGAACGCGCGCGAAGCTGCCGAAGAGGATCCGCGCAACAAGTGGCTGCAGAGCTACCTGGACCAGGACGACCTGAACATCGCTATCACGGCGGCCTGCGATGTCTTCGACGTGAGGGCGGAACGAGGCATTGCGGCCTCGCAGGTCGATGTCCGTCCGGGCGGCGGCCGGACTTTCCCAGCGGCCAGGCGTTATCTCCGCTACACCGACCTGCTGGACAGCGACGATGTGGATGCCGTGATCATCGCGACTCCGGATCACTGGCACTCGCGGATGACGATCGACGCAGCGGCCGCCGGCAAGCACGTCTACTGCGAGAAGTGCATGACGCGGACGGAGGAAGAGACGCACGCGATCTACGGTGCGGTCAGGAATTCCGACGTCGTCTTCCAGTTGGGCCACCAGAACCGGCAGGCGGAAAGCCACATGAAGGCCCGGGAGATCATTGCCGCGGACATCCTGGGCCTCGTCACCCTGGTCGAGACGACCACCAACCGAAACGACCCGGTCGGAGCCTGGGTCTACGAGATCCACGAAGAGGGTAGCCCGGAGACGATCGACTGGGAGCAGTTCCAGGAACCGGCGCCCAACAAGGTACCCTTCAGCCTGGAGCGGTTCTTCCGTTGGCGCTGCTGGTTCGACTACGGGACCGGCCTCTCGGGCGATCTGCTTTCCCATGAGTATGATGCCATCAATCAGATCCTCGATCTGGGTATCCCCAAGTCTGCGGTGGCGTCAGGTGGCATCTACTTCTTCAAGGACGGTCGCAACGTGCCGGACGTCTTCCAGGCGGTCTTCGAGTACCCGGAGCGCGATCTGACGCTGGTCTACAGCGCGACCCTGGCCAACGGCAAGTGGCGCGGCAAGGTGTTCATGGGCCACGACGCTAGCATGGAGGTCGGCAGCGGTCTGGCGATCAGGGCGGAGCCGGGTTCCACCCGCTACGAGAAGAAGATCGAGGACGGGATCATCGATACCTCCTTGCCCATGTTCACTTATCGGCCGGGCTTCAGGGGGATCGATGCCGTGACCTCGGCCACCGAGGAGTACTTCGCCAGCAGAGGTCTGCTCTACACGTACAGGGGCGGCAAGCGCGTCAGCGCCTACCACCTGCACATCAAGGAGTGGCTGGACGTGATCCGGCACGGCGGAGAGACGAGCTGCAACATCGAGCGAGGCTTCGAGGAGGCGATGACCTGCCACATGGCGACGCGCTCGTATCAGCTGGGGCGGAAGGTGGAGTGGGATCCTGTGGCTAGGAGAATTGTCTGACGGGACCGCCGGGAGCCCGGCGTGGCCGTAGGGAGACATCGGTGATCCTTCGTCACTGAAAGGAGAGCGTTGTGAGCGCGAAACTCCGTCTCGGGATCATGATGTTCCTGCAGTACGCGATCTGGGGAGCCTGGGCCCCGGTGCTCTCCGCCTATCTGGGGGACAGAGGTCTGGGCTTCAGCGGGTTTCAGGTCGGCGTGGTCTACGCCCTCCTTCCGCTGGCCACGATCCTCGCTCCGTTCGTGGGCGGCCAGGTCGCGGATCGCTACTTCTCGTCGGAAAAGGTGATCGCGTTCCTAGCGTTCACCGGAGGTGTGCTCCTGCTCATCGTGTCGCGCATGACCGACTTCGGCGTCATGGCGGTTTTGATGCTGGTCTATTGCCTCATTTACGCGCCGACACTCGCCATCACCAACTCGATCGCGATGATCAACCTGGAGGACTCCGAGAAGGAGTTCGGCTCGATACGCGTAGGCGGCACGCTGGGCTGGATCGCGGCAGGCTGGCTGCTCACCGGCTGGCGCTGGCTGGCCGGCGGCGAGGTGATGCCCAGCGTGCAAGGAGACATGCTATTCCTCGCCGGACTCTTCTCGATCATCATGGCGGTCCAGTCGCTCACGTTGCCGCACACGCCTCCACAGAAGGAAGGGGTGAAGCCCTGGGCGTTTCTTGAGTCGATCAAGATGTTGAAGGTGAAGGACTTCGCGATCTTCGTCGGTATCACCTTCGTTGTGGCGACGGAGCTCGAGTTCTACTACATCCTGACGGCACCGTTCCTCGAGTCCGACAAGATCGGCGTGGTACCGGCGAACACTCCGCTTGTGATGACCATCGCGCAGGTGGCGGAGGTCTTCGTGATGGCCTTCCTGCTGTCGGTCTTCCTCAAGAAGTACGGGATGCGGAAGACGCTTGCCATCGGTGTGATCGCCTGGCCGGTCAGGTACGTGATATTCGCCATCGGTACGCCCGCCTGGCTGGTGATCGCCTCGTTGGCGCTCCACGGCTTCTGCTACGTGTTCTTCTTCGTGGCGGCCTTCATCTACGTGGACAGCGTCGCTCCTGCGGATATCCGGGCCTCGGCCCAGAGCCTCATCGCGATCGTGGCGCTCGGCTTCGGCCGCTTCCTGGGCAGCTTGTTCGCCGGCTGGATCAAGGATGTCTTCACCACGGAAGTCGGCACCAACTGGACGAATGTGTTCCTGGTCCCGTGCGCGTTGACGGTCCTGTGCGCCCTTGCGTTCCTGCTCTTCTTCCGTGAGGAGGGTGCGGCGATCCCGTCCGAGGCGCCGGCGCAGGTGTAGACGCAATCACCCAGTCGCAGGCGATAGAGAGGCGTGAGTCGGAATGGCTGAGAAGAGATTGGGCGTCGGACTGATCGGTGGCGGGTTCGTCGGGAAGTTCCACATCCGCTCGTGGGTCGGCGTGCGCGACTCGGATATTCTGGGAGTGACGGGCCGGCCCGACGGGACGGTCGAGGAGGCGGTGGCACTGGCCAAGAAACTCGGCGTCGGCGACGCGAAGCCTTTCAAGTCGATCACTGAGATGGTCGCCGACCCCGACATAGACGCCGTCTGGATCTGCGCGCCCAACTACACACGCGTCGAGGTCATGGAGGAGATCGCCGACGCGATCGAGTCCGGTAAGGGTGAGCTGGTCGGCGTGACCTGCGAGAAGCCGCTGGGCCGCAACGTGGCTGAGGCCCGCAAGATGCTGGAGCTGGTTCAGAAAGTCGGGCTGCTGGACGGCTACCTCGAGAACCAGCTCTTCTCGCCCGGCGTCGTGAGAGGTAAGCAGATCCTCTGGACCCGCGGGGCCGCGCTCACTGGTCCGCCCTACCTGGCGCGGGCGGCGGAGGAGCATAGCGGCCCGCACATGCCGTGGTTCTGGGAGGGCGAGCTCCAGGGTGGCGGCGTGCTCAACGATATGATGTGCCACTCGGTCGAGGTCGCGCGTTTCCTGCTGACGCCGCCCGGCGCGGAGCGGAGCGTGCTCACACCGGTAAAGGTCACGGCGCACACATCCTGCTTGAAGTGGCAGCAGCCGCACTATGCCAGGATCCTCTCCGACAACAGCGACGGGAAGACCGACTACCTGGAGCGGCCGGCCGAGGACTTCGCCCGCGCGCTGGTGGAGTACCGAGACAAGGACGGCAACGAGCGGATCGTGGAGGTCACCACCTCCTGGTGCTTCGTCGGTGCGGGGCTGCGCTTGAGCATGGAGCTTCTCGGGCCCGAGTACTCGCTGTCGGTCAACTCGCTGGATGCGGGTCCGAAGGTCTTCTTCTCCCGAAAGGTGCAGGGCGACGTCGGCGAGGACCTGGTGGAGAAACAGAACGCCGAGATGGGGCTCATGCCGGTGGTGAGCGACGAAGAGAGTGAGTACGGCTACACCGGCGAGAACCGGCACATGGTTCGCTCGTTCCTGGCCGGGGTGCGCCCGGACGAGAACTTCAGCGACGGCGTCAACGTGACCGAGCTGCTCATGACTGCTTACATGAGCGCCGAGCAGGAGACGACGTTGCCGTTCCCGCCGCCCGGACTGGACTCGTTCGTGCCGGCGGTGGCGCGGGGGGAGTGGAACCCGAAGAAGCGATAGAGGGAACTCATCATGAAATGGTTCGTCGGGGTTCTGGCCATCGTTGTCGTGCCGATTGCCATCTATGCCGCGTTCGACGTGTTGCAGCAGGAGGAGGGGGCCGGCATGATGCCCGGTTATCAGCGGATTCTCAGAGAGCACAACGGGGTGTACTCGAAACACGGCTGGAACCACTACGGGCCCGGCTACTTCGAGTTGGATAAGCAGACCGGTGTCCTGAAGTCACACAGTGGGATGGGGCTCTTCTGGTACAGCGCCAAGGAGTACAGCGACTTCGTGCTCGAGCTCGATTTCATGTGCGACGACGAGGCGACGAACTCGGGAATCTTCCTGCGGGTTCCAGGCGTCCCGACCAGCGACGACTACATCTACCACAGCTTCGAGATCCAGATCAACGACGCCGGCGATGGGATCCATCGGACGGGCGCGGTCTATGATGCCGAGCCGTCCAGCGAGGTTGCGTCGGTTCCCCCCGGTGAGTGGAATCACTTCAAGATCACCTTCGTGGCGGACCACATCGAAGTAGAGCTGAATGGCGTGAAGGTGGTCGATTGGGATGCCGAGCCGCGCGGCAAGGTGATGGACTTCGCGGACCTCGGCTATATTGGCCTGCAGAACCACGACGAGCACAGCAGCGTCTACTTCCGAAACATCTTCATCAAGGAACTCTCCTGAGCCTCGCGACGTAGGCGTCGCACAGTCTCGTCATAGTACTCGGTCCGGTTTGCGCTCGGCGACGGGCGCAGTCGGGCCTCTCCGCCGGGTTGCCCCGGGAACCTGCTGCGTGCGTCGATTGTTACAGGCGGAGTAGGTCCGATCCCCGAACATGTACTGGTGAGGGTCGCGGGCGCGTGGTGCATCGAGTGCCTCTCAGCCCCATTCGAAAGGAGGCCAAATGACGATCAGAGACATCCTCCGGCAGAAGGGATCCGAGGTCGTGACGATCGAGCCAGGCCGGACGGTCTTGCAGGCGATCCGGCGCCTCGTAGATCACAGGATCGGCGCGCTGGTGGTCACGCGTGATTATGGATCCGTCGTCGGGATCATCACGGAGCGGGACATCCTGCGGGAGAGCGCGGAGCACTGCGAGCACGTCCATGAGACCCGCGTCCGCGACATCATGACGACGGATGTGATCATCGGATTGCCCGATGATGACTTGGACTATGTGATGGGGATCATGACCAGGAATCGGATTCGCCATCTACCGGTCCTGGATGGTCAGCAGTTGGCGGGTATCATCTCGATCGGCGATGTGGTGAACGCTCACCTGCGGAGGACGGAGTTCGAGAATCGGATGTTGAAGGACTACATTGGAGGGGTGACCCGCTAGCGCCCGAGCCAGCTCGCCGGTCTTGCCGCCGAGCGTCCCGGGCGCAGAACTCATCCCGCCTCGGTTGGACCGCCGGCTACTACTCCTCCGGCTGCTGGGCCGACTTCCAGATCACCATCTGCCGCTGGCCGTCCGGGCTCTCCTCGACCCGGAGCGTCAGCGAGTTGCCGTCCTCGATGCCCAGGTCCTCCCGGACCTCCTGCGGGATCGTGAGCCTACCGCCGCTGCCGACGGTCACATCGGCGTAGTAGAGCGAACGATAGATTCCGGCCATGTCCTTTTACCTCCTTGGGATCCGGCGCCCGCGCGGCTCCAGCTTCCCCGCGCCCACACCGCTGTCCCGTGTGTCACCTGAGCCCGCTAGTGGAAGGCGCATTAACATGCGCTGGCGCTGGCGCTTCGGCAAGCAGGCGGGTCTGGCCACCAGCCCGGCCCCGCAGGGCCCTCGGGCCGGAGGTGGGCTAGGCGCCCGCCAGCAGGCGGAGTGCGTATTCCGGCGAGGCCCCCTCCTCGTCGTGCTTCAGGTAGACGAAGACGTCGCGCCCCTCGCTCGCCTGACCGCTCATCCAGGCGTGCCAGTCCGCCAACCCCTGCTCGCTGTACTCGTCCTTGCGTAGGCGGGCGTAGATGAAGCTGCCCGTAGCGATCCGCGGCGTATCGAGCTTCTCGTCCTCCGAGATGCAGAAGGCGGCGCCACCCGAAGTGTCGTGAGGAAAGAGCCGACATACGCGTTCGCTCTCTTCCTACTGGCTCCCGCCTACAGCTACGCCTCCCGGCACGCAGACGCCATTGAGATGGGGGAGCGGCTCGTGTCCGTCTCGCAGGAGGCTTCCTTTTTCAAGACGATCTTCAAGACGATTCTGGCAAACGTCTACTGCCGGGCGGGAATGCGGGGAAAGGCCCGCGCGATCGTTGATGAGCTGAGCGAGCGCAGGCGCTCGGAATACGTCTCGCCCTTGACGCTAGCTTGGGGCTTCGGCGCCCTCGGTGACACGGAGGCGGCCTTGGACCACTTGGCCCAAGCTGTGGACGAGCATAGTCCGTATCTGTTCGCCATCCACCAGGACCCTTTTTGGGATCCGCTCAGGTCTCAACCACGCTTCACCGAGCTCGCGAGCCAGGTGGGCTCGGGCGTCGTGAAGAGCTATTCGCCTGCCGACTAACCGGCCGACCCGAGCTCTTCAGCCAAGTCGATGACCCTGGTATCCAAGGGGATGCTATCCCAGAACCGGTAGTAGCGGCGTCTGACCGTGGTCGGCGCTCACTCTTCCAAGCCCATTCTCTTGAGTACCGCCGTGTACCTCGGGTCGGAGCGGAGACCGTCCCAGATGGGATGGCAGCGCAGCGTAAGCAGTCCGATCCTGTGCTCCTGAACAGCGACATCGAGCCATTCGAAGGCCTGGTCAGTGCGGCCGAGCAACGCGTAGAGTCTAGCGATAAGGATCGGCTTCCCCTCATCCGCGCCCAGTTCCCCGGTTCCCAGAGTCTCCCCGGTCTCGAGCTCGACTCTGTATTTCTCGGTCAGGCGCTCTATCTCCAGCTCCAAGACGCTCTCCCAGCCGGATTCGGCATAGGCCCGCTCGATCGAGTCGAGCTCCGCAGGGCTCGCCCCGGAGAGCCTGTGCGCGACTTTCAGTGCTTCGACCGCCTCATCGTGCCGTCCCAACAAGCCATGGATCCGGAAGAGCCAGCCGTGTGGGTTCCCGATGTTGGGATCCATCTCGGCCGCGGTTCTCAGGGCGTCGATGGCTTCGGCGTAGCGACGCCGGACGAACAGGAATCGAGCGAGGTGATTGCGCAGGAAGAGCGAGAGCGGATCCAGCTCGACAGCCCGGCGCGCTTCGGCAAGGGCTTCGTCCGGTTGACCCTGCGCCATTAGGTACATCGAATACCAGTGTCGGGCCGTCGCATAGTTCGGATCGAGACTCAGCGCCCGCTCGAACCCGGCCTCGGCTTCAGACCAGTCCCAATCGTACCACGTGTGGATGTGCGCGAGACAGGTGTAGGCTTCGGCCACGTTGGGGTCGAGCTCTAAAGCCCGCTCCGCCGCCGCCTTCGCCAGTGGCACCGCCTCGTCGGGCGGCAGCATCCAGTAGACCGCAAGCAGATTGTAGGTGTCCGCGAGCCCGGCGTAGGCCTGTGCATACCCCGGATCTTCTGCGATCGCAGCCTCGAAGTGCTCGATCGCTCTGTAGAAGTCGTCCTTGCTCCTGCGGTTCCAGAAGTACCGACCGCGCAGATAGAGATCGTACGCCGCCAGGCTCTCAGTGGGTCTCTGTTGAATCCGCTGCTCCAACTCCGGCGTGAGCGTCGCCCTGAGTGACGCCGCGATCTGCTTGGCAACGTCTACTTGGATGGCGAAGATATCGGCGTAGTCGCGCTCGTAGGTCTCCGTCCATAGATGCTCGTCCGTACGCGCGTCGATCAGCTGCGCCGTGATGCGCACCCTGCCTTCTGCGCGGCGCACGGCCCCCTCGAGAATCGTAGCCACGTCCAGCTCGGCAGCGATGTCGCGCAGGCTCATGTCGGTGTCCTTATAGCGCATCACCGAGGTACGGGAGGTCACCTTGAGATCGCCGATCTTCGAGAGGTGTGCGAGGATCTCCTCATGGACACCATCAGCGAAGTACTCGTCCGCCTCGGGGTCGGGGCTGAGGTTGTCGAACGGAAGGACGGCTATCGACTTCTTATCGGTGGATGAAGTCGGTCCACCGTCTCGAATCACGAGCCAGACGACGGCAACGGCCAGGACCAGCACAACGATACCGGCGGCCGCCGCGATCGCCCGGTTGCCCAGTTCGGGGCTGATCGCGCCCTCGGCAAGCGGCTCGGTTCGTTTCACGCCCTCGGGAGTGATCTCGAATGCCCAGGCGAGTACCAGGGCGATGGGAAAGCCGAGGAGGGTCAGTAGGATGACGAAGGTGAGTGTCCAGTCCGGGAGGTTGAGGCCAGGAACCGCGATCTCGGCGGCCTGCCAGACGACGAAGGCGACGGCTGCGTAGACGATGGCGACGCGGACAACCTTACGCCGTTTCAGCTCGGCCAGGAACGGCTTCACCGGTCCAAACCCCAGTTTATACAGGAAGGGCGCTGTACCCGGGCCCGAGCGCATTAGGCTGCGCTGCCACCAACCTAGTAACCTGGCGGCTAGGCTACAACTCCGGCGGGGGCAAGTCTCTTGTGGGGAGATGTCGCTGCCCTATTTATAGGACATCGCTGTCGCTAATCGGAGGATTCGCATGGCTGGAGAACGAAATCGGCCCATCAACGAGGTAGGCCGGCGCGATAAGGCGGTCACCGACGAAGGCTGGATCAAAGCCTTACTTCATTCGGGCGCCTGGGGTGCCCTGGCCACGGTGGCCGAGGGGCAACCCTTCATCAACACGAACCTCTATGTCTACGACGAGGGAACCCACGCCATCTACCTGCACACGGCCCGCGAGGGTCGCACGCGGTCGAACCTGGAGCGTGACGGTCGCGTCTGTTTCAGCGTGGCCGAGATGGGGCGACTGCTTCCCGACAAGATCGCGTACGAGTTCAGCGTCGAGTACGCGGGCGTGACGGTGTTCGGACGTGGAAGCGTCGTAAAGGATGATGAAGAGAAACGCCGCGCCCTCCGGCTGCTGATGGACAAGTACGCGCCACACTTGAAGCCGGAGCGCGACTACCGGCCGCCTAACCAGGAGGAGCTCGACCGGACCTCGGTGTTCCGCATCGATATCGAGCGCTGGAGCGGCAAGAAGAACGAGGCCTTAGCGGACTTCCTCGGCGCCTACTGGTACGATGAGCACCGCCGGCCCTCGCCCTTCTCTCCCGGCGGTCCGAGCTGAGCTGGAGTTGTTCCCAGAGACCGGTACGCGTTAACTTGCTGACTCTCACTGCCCAAATCTCAGATTCGGGAGGTCACCATGAGTGCGCGTTCTGTGCTGACGGCCGCGCTCGCGTTCATTCTTGCAGCTGCGGCCTGCGCAGGCCCGGCCCCGGAAGCCGGTCCGCTGACACAGGAAGACATCGCGGCCATCAAGGACCTTGGCGAGCGGCAGATAGTCGAGGCCTTGCTGGCCGAAGACTTCGCGGCGTTCGCGGCGCTGTTCACGGAGGATGGCGTGCGGATGCCACCGAACGAGCCGCTGCATCAGGGCCGGGCAGTCATCGAGGCCTGGGCGTCGAGCAACTGGGGGCCACTGACGACAACTGAGTTCACGCAGGAGGCGCTGGAGATCGACGGGCGGGGTGACCTCGCCTTCGCCCGGGGCACCTACTCCGCGACGGTGGAGGTGCCGGGCGTGTCCGAGCCGATCACGGAGGTTGGTAAGATGCTGGCGATCCTGCGGAAGCAGGCGGACGGCACGTGGCTCGTTTCCCAGGCCATTTATAACGCTGACGCGCCGCCGCCTCCGATGGGTGGGTAGCCCGAGGAAATGTAGTCGCGGCGGCTCGCCTGACCCGGCCTGCTAACCGCTCTGCCCGGCGAGTGGCGTGATCTGGGGCGCGCCCGTGTCCGGGCCGGGGCCCGGGTGCGCGCCGACCATCACCGCCCACTGGTAGACGTGCTCGATCGTCTCACGTGACAGGACCTCGGCGGGTGCACCTTCCGCCGCGGGCGTACCGCGATCGAGCAGCAGAAGCCGGTCGGCGTAGCGCGCCGCCAGGTTGAGATGGTGGGTCACGAGCACGACGGTGACTCGATCCCGGGCCGTGACCTCGGCGAGCAGCTCGAAGATCTCCATCTCGTGCCGGATGTCGAGTGAGACCGTAGGCTCATCGAGCACCAGTGTCGCGGGCCGCTGCGCCAGCGCCCGAGCGATGAGCGCGCGCTGACGCTCACCGCCGGATAGCCGGGACATGGGTCGCTCGGCGAGCTCGACCACATCGCAGCGACCCATCGCCTCCTCGATCGCATCCCGGTCCTCGGGTCCCGCGCGACCCAGCACGCCGAGATGAGGGTAGCGGCCCATCGCCACCATCTCGCGCACCGTGATGGGGAACGCCATCTCCTCGCCCTGCGGAACCACACCGATCCGTTGAGCGAGTGCCCTGCGGCTCCACTCCGCCACGCGCCGGCCGCTGTAGAAGACGTCGCCACCGTCAGGCTTCAAGGCCCCCAAAAGAAGCTTCAGGAGCGTCGATTTGCCGGAGCCGTTAGGCCCGATGATCGCGTAGAGGTCGCCCGCAGCAACCTGCAGGCTCACCTCGTCGAGCGCTGGCCGCGCTGCGCCCTCGTAGCGGAAGCGGAGCTTCCGGACCTCGAAGACGGGTGTCTCGTTGCCGGCGTCGCTCACACCGCCCTCCGGGTCAACAGCACGATGAACAGCGGAACGCCGACCAGCGCGGTGACCACACCCACCGGCAGCTCGGCGGGGGCCGCCACAGTGCGCGCCACCGTATCGGCCACCAGCAGGAAGCCGCCGCCGGCGAGCAGCGACGCTGGCAGGAGCAGCTGGTGATCGCTGCCCCACATGAGCCGGACCGCGTGGGGAACGATGAGCCCGACAAAGCCGATCACTCCGCTCACCGCGACGCCCGCGGCCACCAGTAACGACGCGATCAGGTAGGAGGCCAGCTTGACCCGCTCCACACGCGTCCCCAGGTAGAGCGCTGTTTCCTCGCCAACGGCGAGCAGGTTGAGCGGCCGTGCCATCATCAGCAGGACCGCCATCGCCGGTGCCAGGTACGCTACGAGCAGCAGCGCAGCCGACCAGTCGGCCGCCGCAAAGCTGCCCATCATCCAGAACCCTGCTGACCGGTAAGCCTCTGCGGTGGCGAACGTGAGAAGCAACAGGATCACCGCGTGGAAGAATGCTCCTACCACCACACCGGCCAGCAGCAACACCCGTGTGTCGAATCCACGCGCGGCGCGCGCCGCGATGCGAAGCACCAGGATGATGGCGAACAACGCCCCGCTGAGAGCCGTGAGCGGTAGCGACCAGGGCGCCCGCAGGTTCCAGCCGAGCACGACGGCCGCGACGGCGCCCACCGCCGCGCCGCCTGACACGCCGAGCACGTACGGCTCGGCGAGTGGGTTGCGCAGCAGCGCCTGGAAGACGGCGCCGGCGAGACCTAGCGCGCCGCCCACCAGTGCGGCCAGCACGGCGCGTGGGAGTCGCAGATTCACAACGATGATGCGCGTTGTCTCTTCGCCGCCGCCACTCAACGCGTCGATGACCGCCCGCAACGGCAGCTCGGCGGCGCCGAAAGCGATGCTTGCCACCAGCGCCGCCGCCAGCAGCAGCGCCAACGAGAGAAGCCGAAGCGCGTTGCGCGCGGTCACCGGGCCCTCACGTCTGAGAACGCCTCGGGATGAAGGAGCCGCGCCAGGCGGCGCGCGGCCTCCGCTACACGTGGGCCTGGCCGGTTGAACAGGTTGGCATCCACCTGAACGACGTTCCCGTCGCGCACGGCTCTGAGCTCGCGCCAACCCACGGCGGAGTTCAGTAGCTCGATGTCGATGGGGTTCTCTTCTGTATAGGAGAGCAGCACGATGTCCGGCTGCCGGCGCAGCATCTCCTCCAGGCTCACCCGGGGCCAGAGGCCGGGCGCGTCCTCGAATGTGTTACGGCCGCCGGTGATCTCGATCAGCTCGTGGATGTAGGTGCCTGAGCCGGTCGTGGTGGGTGGATCGTACCAGACGACATAGAACACCGTGGGCCGCTCACGATCGGCTACCAGGGTACCTAGCGCTTCGAGCTCCGCCTCGATGGACGTGACGAGCGATTCGGCCGCCGGCTCCGTGCCAAGGATACGACCCAGCTCCCGGGCCGTCCTCTTGATGTCGGCCAGCGTCTGTAGCTGCGGTGTGTAGATCTCGACGCCGAGGTCGCTCAGTCGCCCGATCAGCGAACGCGACGGGTTATCCGGCCAGGCGACCACCAAGTCTGGCTGCAGCACAGTGAGCTGCTCCAGGCTGGGTGTGAGGCCGGGGCCTACCGAGGGCAGATGCGCGAGCGCCGGATCGACGTCGTAGTCGCTGCGCGCCACCAGACGGTCGGCGGCGCCCAGCGCGACGATGATCTCGGTGGCCGAGGGTATGAGGGAAACGATGCGCTGGGGCGGCCGCTCTGCACTGGCCGCCTCGTCCGCGGACGGCCTCGCACTGCGCTCACCGGAACAGGAGACGATGACGAGCAGCAGAGCGAGAGCGGCGCGCCGCGCTGTGTTCACGGAGCCTCCACGTGGGTGAACGCGATGGCGATGGGACAGACGCCGACGTTGATCTCGCGATCGAATGAGAGGTCGGGATTGAAGCGGAGCGCCACGCTCGGTGCGGTGCAGTCGCCCGGTATCAGCGTGTAGAATCGGCCCTGGGAATCGAAGCCGACTCCGCTCACCACGCTGGAGCCCTGTATACGGAGCGGGTCGGACGGCGGCCAGATGAACGTGTCGGCTTCCGCGTCCCAGACGGCGATGCCGTAGCTGAAGGAGCTGATGTAGGCGTGACCGTCAGGGCCGAACGCGATGTCGCCCGGGAACTCGCCGAAGCCCGTGTGATGTTCGACCTCGCTCAGCGTGGACGCATCGACGATGGACAGGGTGCCGTCACCCTGGCCGAAGGTCCCCGAGTTCACCACATAGAGCAGCCCATCGGGGCCGAACGCTGCGGCGGAAGGATTGAAGCCGCTGAGCAGGATCGCCGATACTTCCGTGTTCGAGGCTGGATCGATCACCGAGATGGTACCCGTCCGTGCCGGCCGGAAAGTCTCATCCAGCTCGGCGTTCAGTACGAGGACCTGATCGCTCGTGGCCGTCACGCCCTGCGGATAGATGCCGACCGCGATCTCATCAGCGGCTGTCCCGTCGAAAACGTTGATTGGGCTGACCGTGTTCAGACCGGGGTTCGCCACATAGGCGATCGAGTCGTTCAGGAATGCGACTCCGGTCGCGCCCGAGTTCTCAGGCAGGGGGATCGTGCGCACGTCGCCGGTGGCGAGATCGATCACGGCAGCGGCGCTCAAGAGGCCGAGCGGGACCACGGCGCGGCCCTCGCGCACGGCGATGCTGACCGGTGAGCCTGCCTGTGCGAGCCCGATCGCGCGGGCCATCTGTGGGCTATCCACCGGGAAGACGGTCACAGAGAGATCCACGCTGTTAACCACTACTGCGGTCTCGACACCCGGTACGCCATTCTCGACGCCGGTCGGAGCATCACCGTCGCAGGCGACGGTGGCGAAGGTGAGAGCCGTGACGATCGCCAGAGTCTTCCACCGCGCTTCGCAGCACACTCTTCTCTCTCCTTGCAATGCGATCATTGTGTTTGCCTACGTTTGGATCGTGTCCGCTCCCGTCAGCTTGTGCCGCGCGGTCGTAACGCGATCTCGAATCGAAACGTTCGCCCCGGCTCCGGGTAGCCGAAGATCAGCGAGTCCTCGTTGTCCAGCAGGCGATCGACCGTCAGCGTGGGGGTGAGCTCCCAGGTACCCGCGTCAAAGCTGCGACGCAGGCGCAGGTCCACAGTCCAATAGGGATCGAGCGCGTTGAGGTGCGCGGGCACGGGATAGCGGGTGCCGATGAAACGGGCATCGACTCCGATCTCCCAGCGCGCCGGACGCCAGGTCGCCGATACGCCGCCGCTGTGCCGCGGGCGATACATCACCTGCACGGTGTCGTCGCCGCCCGGTCGGTCGTAGGTGACACGCGCCAGCGTGTAGGCCGCCCGGAGCGCCAGGTGCCGGGCCGCAGACTCGAGCTCCGTCTCCACGTCCAGCCCTCGGCGCTTCACGTCGAAGTTCCGCGGGCTCCAGACGAAGCGGAAATCGGGTGCCCAGATGATCATGTCCTTCACGTCGGCGATGTAGCCGTCCACGGCGAGCCGGCCGAGCACGCCCGCGCCGACGTGGCCCGTGATGCTCGCCCCCAGGCTGATGTCGCTGGGCACACGCTCGGCGCGCAGATCCGGGTTGGGCTCCACCGCCACGCCTTCTTTGAAGAACTGGTCGCCGAAGCTGGGCGGGCTGTAGCTGCTGGCGTGTCGTACGTGGAAGGCAGTCGCACCGACATCAAGGGTGATCAGCAACTCGTGCGTCACACGCCACAGTCTGTCGAGGCCGTCACGGTCGAAGCGCAACGCCGCGACTAGGCGCGGGCCGCCAGCGGCACCGAAGGGCGCGAGCGCGCTGCCGGCGAAGAGGCCGAAATCGAGGCGGCCGTCGGGCGCCGACTCGCCGAGGGTCGTGCTTTCATAGCTCTGCTGTCGGAGCTCCAGGCCGCCGGAGAGCGACTCGAGAAGACCGCCCAGCGAGACCTCCGTCGCCAACCGCCCGCCCAGCGCCAGGGCATCGCTGTGACTGTCGTACGGCAGACCTGCGGGCGGGCTCGGGTCTGAGAAGTGGGCACGCTGCGCGACGCCGTGGACACCCAGCGAGAGTCGCGCTCGACCTTGCTGACGTTCCCAGGCGGCCTGGCCACGCCAGCGACTGAGCTGCTCCCGCGCCTCCGGCGTCGGCAGGTAGCTCGGGCCTGGGAGCCCGCGCTCCAGCCACGAGTAGCCTGCACGCAGCCGCAGCACGCCGCCGCCCACGGGGCCGGTCGCCGCAGCGAACGCGCTTCCCTCCCAGAGGTCGGAGTTCTGCCGCACCTCGCTGCCACCACCCAGCGCCGCCGGGCGCTCGTACTCGAACTCGCCAGCCAGGCGCCGGAGCTGGCCGCCGAGCGACCAGTTGAGCCCCAGTCCGCTCGCGCTCGTCTCCGTGGTGCCCGACCACGTGCCCAGCGAGCCGGTCTCCAACCTGAGGCCCAGAGGCGCCGCCGTCGTTCGTGACTCGATGAGCACGACGCCCGCCTCGGCGCCCGGGCCGAAGCGTGCCGACTGGCTGCCCTTCAGCACCGTGATCGACTCGATCTGGGACGCGGAGATCGCCGAGACGTCTGCCGCACCCGTGAGCGGGTCGTTCAGTGGCGCGCCGTCCAACAGCAGCAGCACCTCATCGGCCGAGCTCCCGCGGATGCTCACAGTCCGCTGGCCGCTGGGGCCACGCCGCCCGACGACTAGGCCGGCACGTCCTTCGAGCAGGTCGGCCGCTGTCGCTGCCCCGCTGTGTTCGATCTCGTCGCGGTTAATCGCGATCGCCCCAGGCGCTTCAGCGCGCGCCGCAGCCCCGCGCTCGACCTCGGCACGCAGCTCGTGGAGACGTACGGGACGGACGCCCAGGCGGACTGCGAGCCACGCGGGCTCACCGCGCCTGACCTCGAGCTCGTGGAGCCGCGGCTCGTATCCCAACCGACTGAAACGGAGCGTGTGCCGGCCCGGTTCGAGTCCGCGGATGCGGAACGCACCACGGCCGTCGCTCACCGCTGTGAGCCCGGTGCCCAGCACCTCGACCAACACGTTCTCCACCGGCTCGCCCGTGATGGCGTCGGTGACGTGGCCGACCAGCTCGCCCGGATACTGGGCTATCGCCGCTCGGGCCATAACCGCCAGAACGAGCGCGGTAAGCGTGGCGCAGCGGATGACGATGGAGGGGAAATGAGCGAAGCCGTGCCGGTCGATGGTGTGTAACTGACCCCGCGGCCGTCGCCGGCCTGAGTGAAGAACCGTTGGCAAAAACAAAGCCCGCACGTCTTGCCCTGGAAGAGTGCCGTGGCGTGCGGGGCGGAACAGGTCTCCTGACTCGAGGCAGCCGAGCCCGCCTTCCCAGGATCTCCCTACGAGTCCCAGTGGCGTGGTAGGCTGGCTTCTTCCGGCTCGCGCCGGGCCTCACACAGTGGCGGGGCCGTGCCGGATTCTCACCGGCTTCCGAGTTGTTCCGCCCGCCGTTGTGCTCCTAGTTGTCGAAGACACTCTACGGTTAGGCCCTCGCCGGTGTCAAGTAGGATCGCGACTATTTCTCGTTGTTGCCCTTGGCACTGCATCTGCCGCATCTTCGAGCACAGATCTGACGCCGCTGAGACCAGAAATGATGAGCAGCGATATAGAGACGGGAAGCCGCAGGGGCTGTGAGGTGCTCCTCTGGATTATCGCCTTCGTGCTCGTCGTGGGCGCGGCGGGCTACCAGCGGTTCACGGGGCCGAGCTACCCGGCGCGCGGGACGTTCGAGGTTGCGGGGCAGGGCTACGACTACAGGCTGATACGCAACACACTGACCAGCGGCGACGCGCGGGTCGCGATCCCCGATCCCGGTGTGCCCGGTGCGCTACACTATAAGCGCTATCGGACTGACGATGACTTTACCTCTGCCCCGTTGCAGGCAGAGGGCCGTGAGCTGGTGGGCCACCTGCCCGGGCAGCCGCCGGCGGGCAAGCTCGAGTACTTTCTGACGCTCCGGCCCCCGGACGGCGTGATGCGAGTGCCCGGCGAAGCCGAGGGGAACGTCATCATCCGCTTCAAGGATCCGGTGCCGTGGTACTCTCTGGTGCCGCACATCTCGATGATGTTCCTCGCACTGCTCGTCGGCATGCGCGCGGGTCTGGCGGCGCTCGTCGCGCCGGGGCCGATGCGCCGGCTGGCCTGGACCACGCTGGTCATCATGACGATCGGCGGGATGATCCTCGGTCCCATCGCCCAGTGGTACGCGTTCGGCGCCTTCTGGACCGGCTGGCCGTTCGACTACGATCTCACCGACAACAAGGTGCTGATCATGTGGCTGGTCTGGATCGTGGGCTGCGGCGTCCTCTGGCTCCGCACGCGGAAGGACGAGCGACTCTCGCGCGCCGTGGTGGCGATCGCGGCGCTGGTGATGGTCGTGGTCTACCTCATCCCGCACAGCGCCCGGGGCACCGAAGTCGACTACGAGTTGCTGGATCAGGGCGTTCCGGCCTCGGAGGCCCTCAGGTCGGGGCGGCCGGGACAGTGAGCGGGCGCTGCGTCCTAGGGCTCGCGCGCCAGTAGCGCCTGGAAGCGCGGATGTTCGCGCAGGGGGTCCCAGAGGGGATCGACGCGCAGCAGCGGGACCGACACGGGTGCAGGGATGGAGAGCAGCAACTCCAGCTGATCGATTGCCAAGTCGTGCTCACCCACCATCATGTAGACCTCGGCCAGGTCCATGGTCAGATTCGCACCACGTTGCGCGTCGTGGGAGATTGGAGCCAGGTCGACCGCCGCCTCTGCCGTTCGCAGTGCGTCTGCGCTGCGGCCAAGGCGGCCATAGACAACGGCGAGCTCGTTGCCGTAGCGGACAAGCCCGGATGACCGCCCCGCGATAGTCCCTTGGAGGATGACGCGTGCCGAGTCGTAGTACGCGTTGGCCAGCCGAGCATTCCCTCTTCGGGCGTTCAGCTCAGCCTTCGCGAAGAAATACCTCGCCGTATCGGGGGACTGCTCGACAGTAAGCCGCTCCAGCGCCTCGGCGTACTCTTCGCCGAGCACCCTTACAAGAACCGGGGAGAAGGCGACTATCGGACCCGGGTCCATCCCTGCTCTGCTGGACGCCTGCTCCACTACGCTTCGGGCCATCTCGATGCTCGCCTGCCAGGAGAGGTAGTTCTCCGCCTTCATCGCGTACATACTCGGATTGCGGGGAGCCAAGGCGATCAGCCGATCCTGGATGCGATCCGCCTCTCGGTAGCGACGCATACGTGAGAGGGTTGCGCCCAGGCTTCCCAGAGAGAGCTGGCTACGCGGATCCAGTTCCACTGCCCTCTCGATTCTGGCAAGCCCCTCCTCCCACTTGGCCTGACGCCTGAGAATTGCACCGCTGGTAGAGAGCGCCTCAGTATCGTTGGGCCGGCTCCTGAGCACGGACTCGAATCGCTCGAGCGCCTTGTCGAACTCCTGCGTCCCGTAGTAGAGATAGTAGCCCTGCGCCATCTGGACCTCGGCCAGGTCCGGTCCCAGGCGCGCAGCCGCATCCAGAGCCGCGGTCGCCATCGGCAGGTCGCTACCCAGGCCCCTGAAGTGGAGGAAGGCGAGCGCTCGCGCAAGCGCCGCCTGGGCCAACGCGAACTCGGGGTCCAGCTCGACCGCTTTCCTGTACATCTCAGTGGCCAACCGGGCACTCACGTGATAAAAGGCGGTGCCCCAGTGCTCGTTGCCACGTAGGTAGTACTCGTAGGCCTCGACGTTCTCGGTCGGTCTGGCCCTCGTGGACCGGCGCTCGGGTTCGAGCAGCGTGACGTCCAAGGCCCGAGCAACGCGCTCCGCGATCTCCGACTGCACGCGAAAGATCTCGAGCACCTCTTCGTCGTAGGCCTCCGCCCACAGGTGGGTGTCGTCGGAGACCCGGATGAGCTGCGGGGTCACCCGCACCCGGCTGGTGGGATCGGTTGGACGCTCGCGCTGGACGGTGCCCTCGAGGATGTAAGCCACGCCCAGCTCGGCTCCAAGTTGCTGGGCGGTCTTGTCGCTGCCCTTGTATGAATAGGCGGTCTGGCGCGAGATGACCCCCATACCGTCGAGAGCGGCCAGTCGAGCGGTGATCGCCTCGGTTACGCCGTCCGCGAAATACTCGTCCTCCGCGGGGCCAAGGTTCTCGAAAGGCAGGACCAGCAGTTTGTCTTCCTGGCCTGCCGACCCGACATCTTCAGGCCCTCTATCCGCCAGGAGAATCCAGGTGACAGCGACAACAGCAACCAGCAAGGCCGATCCGGCGGTCACAGCGATGGCCGAACCGCGTCCCCGTGGCGCTGCCTCCCCTTCGCCCGCGGGCTCCGTCCGCTTGACGCCTTCCGGCGTGACCTCGAACGCCCAGGCCAACACCACCGCGATGGGGAAGCCGAGGAGGGTCAGAACGACGACCAGGGTCAGCGACCAGTCGGGAAGCTTGAGCGCAGGGAAGGCGATCTCAGCGGCCTGCCAGACGACGAATGCGACGGCCGCGTAGACCACGGCCACGCGAAAAACGCTCCGTCGCTTCAGTTCTTGGAGGAGCTGTCTGGCATGTGACATTGCTGTGCCTGCTCACGAGGAGGTCGTGGTTCGGGCTGCCGGGCCAGTGGTCAGCCCGCCGCTGCATTATGGGATCTTGGGTGGCGCGGATCAACGAGGCAGGTCTTGGCGTGTTCCTTGACCGAGGCCCCCGTGAGTGGCGGACTCCCTCCGACGAAGTCCGCGGACTTCCGGCCGTCAGCGTGCCCGCGGTTCCCTCAAGATCGACGGTCCGATCCGGCGACCAGCTTGTTATCGCCACGTTGACCGAGATCGGATCGGCTGCGAACCAAAGTGCGGCGCCGGGACCGCGCCTCGACTATCCGGCTGATTGAGGCCCTGCTCTCGCGCCGTGCTCTGCTCAACCTAACTTACTGTCAGGCCCGACCGGCGGGCTCACCATATTCCAGCCGACGGTAGAGTGGAGAAGGCGTACCCATCGATAGCGCCCCCTGCCCTTGGCTTCGGCCCGAATCATTTCCCTTCCGTTCGTCGGCGCCAGGAGGTCACGTGAAGAAGTCCACCGGGTACGATCCATACGACCGCTTTGCGGCGGCGCTAATCGCTCACGCGATCAAGACCGCGCGAAAGGTCGAACGGCCGAGCCCCCACGAGATGCGCGTGAGCGCCTTGAGGGCTATTGCGTGGCTCGCGAGCCCGGGAGTTGCAGACCGTTGGTTCGACTTGGCGGGCTTCGAATACAAGGCACTGGTGGAGCGGCTTCCCCTAGAGCGCTGGATCAAGCGCGGGCACGAGCTGTTGACAGGCGACGCGGGTCTGAGGAAGGCCGTGAGTTGAGCGCCCGGCGTGTCCATGTAGACGCACGGCAGAGTAGCGGGCACTTGATTCAATCGGTTTGATAGCGTCGGATCGGTCGCGGAAATCCCCTTGCTAACCGTTGACAGAAGGTTGGCACCCGGATAGGTTTGGTTCGCTGAGAAGACCAGCGATACCCTGAGGGACCTGGCTCGCGCCGGTCCCTTTTTTGGTTTTCTCCGCATCAGTCGCCGAGGCAGGATGCGCCCATCGGAATGTGGGCGGCCGGTCACGGCAAGCCCAGCGCGGGGGCCAAGTCCGCGTGATAACCCGTAGTCGGTAGGTGCGGCAACGCCGGACTCCGACCACGCCAACACAGAGGGAGTACGGCAGATGCGTACCACCGGAAGAGTCAAGTGGTTCAACGACAGCAAGGGCTTCGGCTTCATCACGCCTGAGGACGGGCAGAAGGACTGTTTCGTCCATCACTCGGCCGTCCAGGGCGACGGCTTCAAGTCGCTGAGTGAGGGAGAGCGCGTGGAGTTCGACATCGTCGAGGGTAAGAAGGGCCCGGCGGCGGAGAACGTGGTCAAGCTCGGCCGCTAGACCCACCGCTGGCGGCGATATCAAGACGGGGTCGCGCCGATCTGCTCGGGGCGGCCCTTTCGCTTTGGGTCCGGCGGCTGGGAAGAGCTCAGCTGAAGCAAAGCCGTGACTTGCGCGCCCCACGGACTCCGGGGGTCCGACACTCCAGCGAGGCTACGAGAGAATCTCTACCAGGTGGAGATCGAAAATCGGGTCTTCACCCGCCAAAGCATGATTTGCATTCAGCGTCACGCTCGACTCGGAGACATCGGTCACCCTGAATACTAGGCTTCCACCAAGCCCCTACTGCTCGACTGCTGCGTGCTGTCGGCGCCGACATCTCCGCTGCCTCGGCCGCTTTATGGCGCATCTAGCCGTACGACGTTCTCTGCCTTCAGTCCCCTGGGCTCTTGGACCACATCGAACTCGACGTGCTCGCCCTCCTGTAGTGGCCGGACTCCCGTGCCCTGAAGGGCGGTGTGGTGAACAAAGACGTCCGGACCAGCTTCCTGCTCGATGAAGCCGTAGCCCTTGTCCTGGGAGAACCACTTCACTCTGCCTTTGGCACGTTCCATCGTCGTCACTTCCGTATGTTCAGCCAGATCGAATCACGCTTGCCCCACAACAGCTCGGTCCCTTCCCTTCCCGCTAGCGACCGAGCCGGCGAGCGCGGGCGCTTCTCCGCCTCGCCGCCGCTGCCTTTCGCTTCTTAGCCTCACTGGGCTTCTCGTAGTACCGCCGCTTCTTCATATCCTTGAACAGCCCGGAGCGGATCATCTTCCGCCGAAACTTCTTCAGCGCCCAATCCAAGCTGTCGTTCTCCCCCAACTTCACCTCGACCATGACCCCTCCACTGACAAGAGGCAAAAAAAGGCACGGCATCCGGCTTAATCCCGGATCCCGTGATCGCATGTGGTTCGCGGGCGCCGACGACCTTGCCATCGCCTATAGGCGCTAACAACACAGTCTAACACCACCCGCAGCCCCTGTCCAGTCACATACCGGGCGAGCACAGCAAGGCCGCTGCTCTCTTTTCAAATTGTTGAGCGCGATACTCAGCCGGGCTCAAGTAGGCTACGGATTGGTGCGGGGCGAACCCGTGCTGCACCCCTGCTTGCGGCCGTGGAGGACTGACGCTTGGCAGGCGCGGTCCTGCCGAGGCGGCTCTCCCCGGGAAGAATCCGGCATAGCTGAGCTGCGGACCAACGGACAGTCAGTCTGTTCCTCGAAGTGTGGCACAGAGTGGGCACATCAGAGCGGGAGCCTAAACAAACAGAGGTGCCAAACAGTCGGCGCCTCATAGCGTTGACTGAATGGCAGAGGCGAGACTCGCGGTGAAGGCGGCCCGTAGGGCCGGCTTCATACTGAGCAGCCGCTAGGCTGCGAAGCTCCACTCGCAACTCACGGACTATGATGCGGCCTGCGGTTGGCACAACCTACTACGACGGACACCCCGCACTCTAGCCATTGTGGGCAGAGTATCGTACCACTGACAGAGCCCGTTCACGTCAGCTTCTCGGCCAAGTGGGCACACAGGGGTTGATCACCGCGCCTAGGCGTCCAATACTGACTAGCCGAGACTCGCAAACGCAAAGCGCTGAAGAGGTGGCGATGCAGCCGCCTCGGCCTTCAGATCCTTTCCCTTGGTCATTTGAAGAGGAGACAGAAAGATGCATCAGCTACGGACGGCTGCTTCAGTCTTCGCTCTTGCCGCGTTCCTTGCCGTGGCTCCGGACAACTCGAGCGCTCAACTCCCGGAGGGAGATCTGAACCCGCTTTTCACTCAAGTGAAGACTGAGAACTACCTGCCTCACATGACGTGGGCGGAGGTCGAGGAGGCGCTGACACGGACAGATATGGTGATCATACCGGTTGGCTCCATCGAGCAGCATGGGAAGCACCTGCCTTTGGGTTCGGACATCATCGCGGCGCTGGAAGTATCCAAGCTCATCGCCCAGGAGGCTGACCTTCTTGTTGCCCCAGCCGTCCTTGCCGGCATATCGGGCCATCACATGGGTTTTCCCGGCACAATCACCTTGTCGCCAGAGACGTTCGAGGCGGTTCTTTACGAAACGGCTTCGAGCTTGATCAGCCATGGATTCGGGAAGATCGTTTTCTACAACGGGCACGGCGGGAATAGCACGTCGTTGGCGAACGTGATACAGAGGATCAATCAAACAACGCCGGCCACAGCGGTAGACCTGGCGGAAATCAGCATCGCCACGCCAGAATCACCCTATCCCTCGGTGAGGTATGATTGGCACGCAGGCATCAGGGAGACTTCGAGGATGCTGTACCTCGCCGGAGACCTCGTTCAGATGGAGCGCGCAGAGAACCCAGTGCTGACCATTCCTCCGCATGTCGAAAGGGTCCTAAGCAGCTTGGAAGGGAGAAATCTCAGCCTATTGGAGGGTGCATACCTTTTCCTCCCAGAAGGCACCGGGAAGCAGACAAGCTCCCGCGAGATGTCCAGCAACGGCTGTTTCACTACGGGGGACGTGAAGACCTCGTCGGCGGAAAGGGGGAAACGGGAACTGTGGGCGTTCGTCGAATCTGCGATCGCCTTCCTCAACCGGTGGAAGGAGATCAACGCTGCCGGACCCTCTCTATCGATTCCCTGAAGCGGGACATCGGCTGGCTATCGTAGAACACCTCATCGCCGGTGAACTCGCCCTTCTTGTTGAACACGAAGGTCGGTGTGCCCGGCACGCCCGCGTCCTTTGCCAGCCGGATGTCAGAGATGATGAGCGGTGCCATAGCGTCGCGCGCCAGGCAGCTGCTGAACTCCTGCATGGGCAGCTCCATGTTCGCGGCGTACGCCTCGAACATCGAGGTCGGATCGAGCAGGTGTCGCCACGCCTCCTGGTGCCGGTTGAGCTGATCCAGCATCCCCAGGAACCCCGCTCGGCCCGCGAGCGCGCCCGCGCAAAACGCCGCCTCCGCCGCCTGGAACCCGCGCAGCAGGCGGGGGATCGGGTAGACGCGGATGGCGAACTGTAGATCCTCGGCCTCGACGAGGGCGTCCAGTGAATCCGCACGCTGAAGGTGAAAAGCGCTACAGTGCGGGCAGGCGAAGTCGATGAACTCGTCCAGCGTGACCTCGGCCGATTCCGATGCGACCATGCGGGCCGCGTCAGCCCGTTGGATGAGCTCGATGTCCGACCTCGCCATGCGTGTGATGTCCGCGACCGCGGGGTCCTGGGCCGCCACGTGGCCGGTCAGAAAAAAGGACAGGATGAACAGCGTGATACCGGCTTTCCTCATGTGGGCCTCCTGAAGGCTGTTTCCGGGGCTCCCGCGAGAAGGGTAGCGCGCAAGGCACCGCAATATCAAGGGATCCTGTTCCCTTGACAGGCACCGCCGGCCGGATTCTGTTGTTGGACTATTTTGGACTGACAAACACGACAGGCCGCCGCCGGGCCCCGGTGTGCGGCTGCTTGCAGATAGCATGACCCAGGAACACGGATTTCTCCGGGCCTGCCGGCGGCAGCCCGTCGATCGGGTGCCCGTCTGGCTGATGCGCCAGGCGGGACGCTACATGCCCGATTACAGGGCGCTCCGGGAGAAGCATTCGATCCTCGAGCTCTGCCACACCCCAGAACTCGCCGCCCAGGTCACGCTCCAGCCTGTCCAGCGCTTCGATCTGGATGCGGCCATCATCTTCGCCGACATCCTGCTGCCACTGGAGGGGCTCGGGGTGGGCTTCCATTTCGCGGTGGGAGAAGGGCCGGTCATCGAGAAGCCGGTCCGAACTCCTGAGGACGTCGCCGGCCTCAAGTCGTTCGATCCTGGCATCGAGCTCGGCTACGTGCTCCAGGCGATACGCATCGTGCGTCGCGAGCTTGAGGGCCAGGTCCCGCTAATCGGCTTCGCCGCCGCCCCCTTCACCCTGGCCAGCTACATGATCGAGGGCGGCTCCTCGCGCCAGTACCTGCTCGTGAAGTCGTTCATGTACCAGCATCCGCAGGCCTGGGATCGGCTGATGCGGCTGGTGCGTGAGGTGACGCGCGACTACCTGGCCGCCCAGATCGAGGCGGGCGCCCAGGCCGTCCAGATGTTCGATAGCTGGGTCGGTTGCCTGTCGCCGGAAGACTATCGCGCCTACGTCCTGCCCCATTCGCGCTGGGTGCTCGAGGGCTTGGCCGAATACAGCGTGCCCAGGATCCACTTCGGCACCGTCACGGCCACCCTGCTGGAAGACATGAAGCAGGCCGGCGGCGAGGTGATCGGGGTGGATTGGCGGATTCCGATCGCCCGCGCGCGACGGATCATTGGCCCTGATTTTGCACTGCAGGGGAATCTCGATCCCGCAATGTTACTGGCCCCGAGGCAGCTGCTGGTCCGGCGTGTGAGGGAGATCCTCGAACAGGCCGATGCGGCGAATGGGTACATCTTCAACCTCGGGCACGGGGTGCTGCCTCCGACGCCGGTGGAGAACGTGGACGCCGTGATCGAGACCGTCCATAGCTTCCTCGGCTGAGGGGAGCCGAGCTGGAGAGGAATACGCAGAGAGGAATGGCGTCGAACAACTTGAAGGGCTTGCTGGTGATGGCGTACGGTACGCCCGAGACGCTGGATGACGTGCGTCCCTACCTCACGCACATCCGTCACGGGCATGAGCCGTCGGCTGAGGCGGTGGAAGACCTGAAGGAACGATATCGGCGGATCGGCGGGCCGTCGCCGCTCTACCGGACGACGCTGGACCAGATGAAGGCGCTGGAAGAGCGGGTCAACTGGTCGAACGGCGGATATTGCGCCTATCTGGGGATGAAGCATTGGCACCCGTTCATCCCGGACACGGTGCGGGAGATGGCGGCGGACGGTATCCAGAACGCCGTAGCCGTTGCGCTGGCGCCACACTACTCCACGATGAGCATCGCTCAGTATCTCCACTATGTCCGAGAAGGGCTCGACGGTCTGGAGCGTGCACCGGAGATCCTCTGTATCAAGTCGTATCACGACGAGCCGCTCTTGATCGACGCGCTGGAAGAGAGACTCCGCGAGGCTATGGACCGGGTGCCTGAGGGCGATAGGGCGGACATCCCGGTCATCTTCACCGCTCACAGTCTGCCGGAGAAGATCCTCAAGGAAGACGATCCTTATCGCGAGCAGCTCCTCGAGACCGGCCGGCTGGTGGCGGAGCGCTTCGACGATCTCCACTGGCGGTTCGCGTTCACCAGCCAGGGGCACACCAGGGACAAATGGCTGGGCCCGACGCTGGCCGAGGCGTTGGACGAGATCGCGGCTGAAGGTCACAGAGCGGTGATGTGCTGCAGCGTCGGCTTCGTCGCCGAGCACCTGGAGACGCTCTACGACTTCGATATCGAGGGGAAGAAGGACGCAGAGGCGCGCGGCCTCGCCTTTTATCGGGCGCCTGCTCTGGGTACGAGTGCGACGTTCATCCAGGCGCTCGCCGAGGTCGTGCGCAGGGCGGAGGCGAACGAGCTGCAGGATGTCGTGAAGCTCCCCACCCAGGATCTGCAGGCCCCCACCTACCCAACCTATGCCTGACTTCGCGGGGGGCGCGAAGCGTTGATACAGGCTGAAAGAACCCGCCGCATCGCCGTCATCGGCGGAGGCATCGCTGGGCTTGCGGCGGCATACGAATTGACGACGCAGGCGCGCGAGCGCGACCTGCCGTTAGCGGTAGATCTCTTCGAGTCATCGCAGCGGCTGGGTGGCGCCATCCTCACCGAGCGTGAGGGCGACTACCTGCTCGACGCCGGGCCTGATGCGATCCTCACCTTGAAGCCGTGGGGGCTCGAGCTCTGCCGGGAGCTCGGCCTCGAGGACGAGGTCATCCCCACGCGGGACGAGCACCGCGGCGTCGCGCTCTACTCGCGCGGCAGGCTCAGGCCGCTACCCTACGGCACGGGTAGCAGCTGGACGCGGAAGATCGCCGCATACGTCAGCAGCGGAGTGGTGTCCTGGCGTTCCAAGCTGCGCATGGCGGCGGACCTGGTTCTCCCCAGGGGCGGAGCCCGTGAGGACGAATCGATGGCCGACTTCTTCGGCCGCCGCCTGGGTCGCGAGGCCGTAGAGCGGATCATCGATCCCCTGATCGCGGGCATCTACTCTGGTGATCCGGACAAGCTCAGCATATACAGCACGTTCCCGCGGTTCCCGCAGATGGTCGCCGAGCGGCGCAGCATCCTCCTGTCGCTGCTACGAGCGCCGCAGAGCACGCGCTCCGGGAGCCGCACGCTGCCCATCTTCTGCTCGCTGCGCGATGGCCTGGGCCGGCTGGTAGAGGGGATCGGCAAGCACCTCGATAGGTCGGGGTTCCACCTGGGCGTTACCGTGAATGGCCTTGGCAGATCGGGTGGCGGCTACGCACTGGAGACGTCGGCGGGACGGCGCGAGGGCTATGCCGCCGTCATCCCGACAACGCCCGCCCGGGTCGCGGCGCGTCTGCTCGAACCGCTGGCCCCGGCGCCAGCGGCGAAGATGAAGTCGATCCGCTACGTCAGCTCGGCGACCGTGTTCTTCGCCTACCGGCGGCGCGACCTGGCCACGCGTCCCCGGGGCTACGGGTTCCTTGTGCCGACCTGCGAGTGCCGCCGCATCAACGGGGCGACCTGGATCACCAACAAGTTCACGCACCGCTCGCCGGAGGATGGGTTCTTGGCCCGCTGTTTCATCGGTGGCGACCGAACCGGCGAGGAGATGCAGGCCGACGACGAGCGCCTGGTGCAGATCTGCCGGGAGGAGCTGCGTGAGATCGCCGGGATCAGCGCCGAGCCCCTGTTCAGCCGCGTGTTCCGCTGGAGGGATTCCGGCCCGCAGTACGACGTGGGACACGCCAGGCTGATCCAGGAGATCGAGGCCGCCCTCGCCCAGCACCCGGGGCTCTACGTCACCGGCGCCGGCTATCGCGGGATCGGCATCCCCGACTGCGTGCAGGACGGCCGCCAGACTGCCCGGCGTTTGTTGCAGAGCCTCGTTGCGTAGGCAAGACCTTTCAGTATCGGGGTGGCGGCCGCGGTGCCCGGTTGCCCCGTTTATCTCAAGCAATAATCGCTTGCCGTCGGGCTCTTGACTCCTGCTTGACTGCACCGC
>JBDHKG010000106.1:0-15388 GCA_039586495.1 Gemmatimonadota bacterium
CGCGGCGGCGTCCCGAGCGCCGTATGCCCATGCACATGGATCTGCGTCGCAAGGACCGGATCGTGCTGCGCGGTCGCCGGCCCGTGAACCTGCGGCTGCCGGACGGCGGTCTGATCCGCTACCGCTATTACGAGCGGCCCAGCTTCTTGCGGCGCTTCTTCCTGCACCTCACTGGCCGGCAGCTCTGGCCACGCCGGTAAGCACGCCTGAGCGCGAGTAACGGCGTGGAAGAGAGACACGCGGCGACCGTCGTCGGCATTCCGGTCTCCGCCCTGCGCTGGGGACTCATCATCTTCGTCGGCGCCTCGGTCCTGGGGTTCCTGGCCACCTTCCTGTTGTCGGAGGACTGGGCCCAGGATATCGCCAGCCTGCAGCGCTTCAATCCCGTCTGGTTCCTGCCCGCCGCCGGGCTCAGCATCCTCAGCTGGCTGGGCGGAGGCCTGCGCATCAAGGCGCTGGTCGGGCCGCACGACAGCCGCGTCTCCTTCTTCAAGTGCGTGCAGATCAGCGTCGCCAGCACGGCGATGTCGTACCTGACGCCGTCGTCCACGGGCAGTGGCCCCGCCACGATCTACGGTCTGATGCGCCAGGGCATGTCGTTCGGTCGGGCCACCGCCGCGAACGCCGTCTCCTTCCTCACCAACGTGATCTTCCTCTCGTTGGCTGGACTCGTCGCCTGGGCGCTCGGCGCCGGTGGCAAGGTCGCGTACATCCGGCTGCCCATAGCTGGCCTGTCCGCTGCTGCGCTCTTCAAGTGGTCGGCGTGGCTGTTCGGCGCGAGCGTGACCGTGATCGTCGTCATGGCACTACTGCCCGATGTGGCACGGGGCGTCATCCGGCGGATGATGGGGCCCGAGCATCCGCGGATGGAGCGGGTCCTCTTTCACTTCGGCGAGCTGCACGCCGGTATCGCGGCATACTGGCGCTCGGGGAAGAACCTCTTCCTGCTGGCGGTGCTGAGCGGGACCCTGCACTTCGGGGCCCGCTTCGTCCTGGGTTACGTCGTGCTCAAAGGCTTCGTTATCGAGGCGCCCTTCGTGGAGGTGGTGCTGCTGCACATCATGCTCCAGTACCTGCTCTTCTTCATGCCAACGCCGAGCGGCGCCGGAATCGGCGAGCTGCTCACAGCCGCTGTGATGGCGCCGTTCCTCACGCCCGGCCTGGTGATCCCTTACACCGTCGTGTGGCGCATCTTCCTCAACTACGGGACGGTGGCGGTGGGCGGCAGCCTGTTGATGGGCTGGGTGGGCGCGGACGGCGCCCGCTAGTCCTTGGGAGTCTCGATCGCTCCGCCGACTTCAGTGATCTCTCACGTGATCCACATGATAGCTACCTGACCGAGTGCCTGATAGCCGGACGATCCGGCGCGGCGGACGTGATCCTCCCCTGATAGCCACCTGATAGCTCGCGTGATTCAGCGAAGAGCCCCAACCAGGCGGAGGGATACATCCGCCGGGCGACGAAGGTCGGTGTCTGGAAGAAGGGCGCGCTTGACACGGCAACCCGGCGTTGGTGTATTCATGTGCGACAGGCACATTCCGCATTCCATCGATGGCGGCGAAGGTCGACATGGCGCACCGAACCGATCCGCGTGAATTGCAGAGGCAGAGGATGGCCGAGGCCAGGACGAGCGGTGCCTCGCGCTCGGTCATCGTGCGCGACCTGCTGCTCTTCCAGCTCAAGCTATTCCTGGATGGGCTGATCGACGTGACGCTTGCGCCGCTCTCCATCGCCGCCGCGGTGGTGGAGATCTTCTTCGGCGGCGAGCGGCGCGGGCGTCTGTTCTACGCCATCCTCCGCTTCGGTGAGAGAGCCGACCTCTGGCTCAACCTCTATGGCGCGTCCCGGCGCGCGGACGCCGACGGCCTTTTCGGTGGCAGCGAGGCGGGCAGCGACTCACTGCTGGGTGAGCTGGAGCTTCGCCTGCGTGGAGGCGATGAGCCGCGTCGCCGCCGGCGGTCCTGAATCCGAGTCATTGACGGGGTGACCCACACCTAGTAAGGTGTCCTACTAGGCGCGTCGCGTGCGCGCCGACCTGCCATCGATGTCTCAATCGCTCTTGGAACGGCTGCGCAAGGCGCTGGCGGGGCAGTACGAGGTCGAGCGAGAGCTCGCTGCCGGCGGGATGGGCAGCATCTTTCTCGCCCGGGACCCGACGCTGGAGCGGCCGGTCGCCGTCAAGATCCTGCGTCCCGAGCTCGCCACCGCCAGGGCCGCCGAGCGATTCCTCCGCGAGGCCCGCATCCTCGCGCGCCTCAGTCATCCCAACGTCGTGCCGGTGCACAGCGCCGGCGAAGCGGAAGGCCTCTTCTACTACGTGATGGACTACGTGAAGGGCGAGACGCTCGCGGCGCGCCTGGAACGCGGTGTGCTCTCGCAGGACGAGGCGGTGAAGCTGGGCAGCGATTTGCTTTCAGCGCTCGAGGCCTCTCACGCGCACGGGATCGTCCACCGGGACGTGAAGCCTGCGAACATCTTCCTGGTCGCGGATCGGGCGCTGCTCGGCGACTTCGGTATCGCCAAGCCGCTGGACGATTCAGCCGGCCTGACGGCGGCGGGCGACCTGGTCGGCACGCCGAGCTACATGGCGCCGGAACAGCTGGAAGGCGAGGTGACGCCGCGCACCGACCTGTACGCGGTCGGGATGGTTCTATATGAGGCGCTGACGGGTCGGCACTGGTCTGTCTTGACACCGCGCGCCGAGGCCGATTGGTCGGGTATCCCGCGCCAGCTCGTTTCGGTCCTGCGACGTGCGTTGGCCTGGTCGCCCGCCAACCGTTGGGAGGACGCCGCGGCTTTTCGGAGTGCGCTGGCTCAGCGGGCGGTGCCCGCGGTAAGGGGCCGGTCGCTCCTGCAGGCGGCTGCGGCGGCCGTGCTGCTCGTCGCTGTCGCTTGGGGTGTGTACCGAATCGCCAAGCCGTGGGTGACACCGTCGCCCTCTGCGGCTGAGGCCATCAGGGACCTGGCGCTATTCCCGGTCGAGATCGTGCCCGGGTGGGACGCGGCGATCGACGGCGCGGATCTGGCCAGGCTGGTGGCGCGTCAGGTTGGCCGCGCGCCGGGCGTGAGCCTCGTCCCGACACAGGTCTCCTTCGCGTGGTGGGACTCGGCCTCCCAGGAGCCGAGTCCCATAGCCGAGCGAGATGCGGGCGAGGCGCTCAGAGCCCGCTATACCGCTCAGGCGACGTTGTACGTTCTGGATGGCTCGCGCTACCTGGAGCTCGACGTGTTCGATTCTGGGGGCGAACCGGTTCCTGGGCCGCGGCGGATCGACCTGAGCGGGACCGGTATACCGGAGCTGAGCGACTCGCTGACACTCAGGCTCCTAGGGATCTTGCTCGGCGAGAGGCTGCCGGAAGTCGAACTCATGACCACGGACGTGCAGGCGCTGATCGAGTTCCTGCACGGTGAGCGAGCCTTCGAGCGCGGCGCCTGGCGCGTTGCCGTCAGCTTCTACGAGCAGGCGGTTGCCCGAGACTCGGGCTTCGTGCTGGCGTGGTGGCATCTGGCGAACGCCTGGCGCTCGCTGGGCGAGCCGGGTCCCTATGACAAGGACTTCGCGCGGCTGCACGAGGAGTACGGCGCCGAGCTTGGATCCGTCGACAGTCTGCTGATGGCGGCGCAGCTCGCGCCCGCAGGCGAAGACCGGCTGCGTCTATACAGGCAGGCGCAGCAGCTCGATCCGCTCGACTACTTCGCCGCCTACCTCTACGGTGAGGAGCTGTTCAACCGAGGCCCGCTATGGGGTATTCCGCTGGATAGCGCCGTGAACGTGCTGGAGACGGCGGTAGCGTTGAACCCCTACTGGGCCTCGGCGTACCTGCACCTGATTTGGGCAGATGTCCGCCTCGGTCGAGCGGCGGCGGCTCGGGCTGCCCTGGATCGGCTACCGGGTATCGTCGCCGCCCCCGAGGAGGGCTGGTTCTTATCGCCGGAACTGCTGGAGCTGGCCTACACCGAGCGTTTCGTGCCCGGGGCGATGCCACAGGTGTTGCAGGAGGTCCTCGCTCACCCGACCTTCGGCTCGCCCGGCTGGCTGGCTGTTGTCTCCCGTCTGAGCGGTGGCTTCGACCTGCCCGAGGCGGTACTGGAGCTGGGCCGAGCGCTGGTCGAGCAGGCCGCGCCGGTGCGGGAGTTCCGGGCCAGCGGGCATGTGGCGCAGGGCTTGGGACTCGTGGGTCTGGGGCGGGGCGGCGCGGCGCTGTTACACTTCGATTCCGCGGCAGCGCTCTTCGGCACGCCGGAGGCCTCGCTGCAGGCCGGCGAGTGGCGCGTTCTGCCCAATGCCCTCGGGCTGCCGGGGGCGGATCCGACCGAGCTATCGCGTGGGCGCGAGCGGCTCGAGGCGCTGGTCGCTGACGATGTGCTCGGTGCCCGCGCCGCCTGGGCGCTGGCGATGGACGCCTACGCGAGCAGTGATACGAGCGCGGCCCGGCGCTGGACACGGCACGTACGTCGGGCGGGTGGCGCTGTCGAGGCAACTCGCTTTGCCGAGTTCCTTCAAGCGATGGAGGAGGCGCAGCGGGGACGTTTCAGGGCCGCGCTGGAGGCGTCGCAGCCCCTGCTTGCAGTGCAGGCGTGCACGGCCCCGCTGAGAGGCGGCGCGTCCGAAGCCCGAGGTCTTGGCGATCCGTTTGCCCGTGCTGCGCTTCATCTGAAGCGCGGTGAGTGGTACGCGGAACTCGGCGAATCGGAAGCCGCCGAGCGGGAGTGGCTGTGGTATGAGGCTGTGGACATCTCCGGCTTTCCGGGCATCGAGCTGCCGCAAGCCGGTGAGATCGACTGGGCGCTCGGCAACTACGGGCGGTATTTGCGTGGCATGAGCGAGCTGCGCCGCGGCGAGCACGACGCCGCCTGCCGGCACCTGGGGCGGTTCGTCGAGTTGTGGGCGGCCGGGCCGGGCGCCGTCGGGGCTCTTGTGGGCGAAGCGCGGGCGGCGATGGAGGAGCTGTGCGGTTGAGCGGGTTCGCGGGCACGGATCCGATAAGAGGCATATCCGTTTTCGTGGTGGGCTACGCTCTGGTGGATCTCGTGCCCGTGCTGCTGCCTGACACGCCGGCGCTCCAGGGCTTGAGGGTCCAGGACCTGGCGGACGTGCTCCTCGTTTTCCTGCTGGTGGCGCTCTACGTGCGGCTCGGGCTGCAGGCGGACCTCTGGCGAAGCTGGAAGTTGCGGGGGCTCAATGCGTTGGCACTAGTGATGATGGTCCAGGGCCACGCCATCCATCTTGCGGCTAACGCGATTGCCGGTGACTTGGGTGTTGAAGGCGGCAGCCTCGGAGACGGTGGAGGACACCCGGGAGCCCCCTTCGGTCTGATCGATTTCCTGGATGAACACTGGGGACACACCGAGCTGCACCTGGCGTTCTTGATCATGGCGGCGCTGTTCATCGCGCGGGCGCGCCCGGCCCAGGACGATAGCACAGTTCCGCGCCGGTCACCGGGCCGGAGGGTGGAGTTGCTGGTGGCGGCGTTCGTGTACGGAGTTCTGCTGGCCGGCGATGCCGTGGAAGGGCAGACCGTGCCGCTCATGCTGCCGGCGGCGATCGCGTTGTGCGTCTGGGGGCTCTGGCCCTATTTGAGCCGCGGGTCCCGGTCAGCCGAGAGAGCGCCGGTCTCGCTGCATCGCCGCTTCTTCGCCGTGAGCCTCGGGGTCACGGCCGCGTCCTTGTTCGTTTTCGGGCTGGTCATGGGAGGTTACCCGCAATTTTCAGCGCTCTAACAGCGAGTGGAGTATGATCTCGTGCCGAGTTCTCGGGCCGGTTGAGCTCGTTATGGAGGGCAGTCCGGCGCCGGCGGAACTGCTCTGGCGCAAGAATCTCGCGCTCCTCGTCTACCTGGCCCGCTCGCCCAAGCGGGCTCGTTCTCGTGATCACCTTGTAGGTCTGTTGTGGGGTGAGAAGCCCGAGTCGGCCGCCCGGCACTCGCTGAACGAGGCGATACGGGTGCTGCGAAAGTACGTGAGTGCGGACGGCCTGGAGAGTGAGGGTGACCAGGTGCGACTGGCGCCGGACGCCGTGGAGCTGGACGCCGACCGCTTCGAGAGCCTGGTGGCTGAGGAGGACTGGCGTGGCGCGGCCGAGCTGGTGGCCGGCGAGTTCATGGAAGGGTTCGGCGTCCCAGGCTGCTCGCAGTTCGAGGACTGGCTCTACGCGCAGCGGGTCGGGCTGCGGCAGCAGTCGGTGGAGGCGTTGGCCAATCGGGCGCAGCAGCTGCTGGATGGTGGCCAGATCCGGGAGGCGGCCGCGCTGGGACAGCGCGCGCTGGCGCTGGAGCCGACCTCGGAGCTGGCGGCGGCTGCGGCGATGCGCAGCCTGGCCGTCGGCGGTGATCGGGCCGCCGCCCTGGAAATGTTCGATAGTTTCGCGGCACGCTTGGAGGAGGAACTCGGGATCGAGCCGGATGTTGAGATCCAGGCGCTCGCGGAACGCGTGCGGCTCGAGCGGACCTGGCGGCTGCCGCAGCACGTGGCTGCGGGCGGGGAGCGCGGCGGGGAATCGCGGCGCACGCCGCTGCTGGAGCGTGAGGAGGAGCTGAAGGAGTTGCTGGGCGCCTGGGCCGCGAGCCGGGACGGTGGCCGGGCGACGTTGGCCGTGATCGAGGGGGATCCTGGCACAGGCAAGACGCGCTTGGCGGAGGAGATGGTGGCGCGCGCACGGCTGGATGGCGCCATCGTGGCCACGACACGAGCGGTGGAGGCCGACATGACGGCGCCCTGGAGTGGCGTGCTGGCGGTGGCCCGCGGGACGCCGCCGGACTGCCCTGGATTGGCGGCTGCGCCACGGGCCGCGCTCGCCGCCTTCGCCGCAGAGCTGCCGGAGTGGGCTGAACGGTTTGGCCAGGACGCCGGAGATGGCGGGCCGCTGCCACTGGCCCGGGCACTCACGGAGGTGCTGCGCTCGCTGAGCGCTGAGCAGTCGATGCTCGTGCTCGTTGACGATGGGCACTGGCTGGATCGGGACTCGCTTCTGGCTCTGGGTGCCCTGCTGCGTGACCTGGAGCAGGCGCCGCTCTTCTTCCTGCTCACGGCGGCGCCGCACGCGGAGCCTGCTGAGCTGACCGAGCTGCGCGCGCGCCTGGGCCGCGAGCTCACCGGGGTCGTGGTTCGTGTCTCACCGCTGTCAGTGGTGGGGCTGCGGGCGCTGGCCCGCTGGGCGCTGCCCACTTACAGTGAGCTGGAGCTCGATCGAGTCGCCCGGCGTGTCGGGACCGATTCCGCTGGCCTTCCGCTTCTGGCGGTGGAGCTGGTGCATGCCGTCGCGCTCGGCCTCGACCTCGCCTCGACTGGCGGTGCCTGGCCGGCGCCGTTTCAGACCCTGGACCAGACCCTGCCGGGCGACCTGCCAGATGCCGTCGTCGCGGCCGTGCGAGTGGGGTTCCGGCGACTCACGTCCCAGGCGCAGGCGGCGCTCGCCGCGGCTGCGGTGCTGGGCGAGCGGGTGGACGCGTCCACCCTGCAGCGCGCTAGCGGACTGGACCCGGATACGCTCGCCGCAGCGCTGGATGAGCTGGAGTGGGGGCGCTGGCTCACCGCGGAGTCACGCGGCTACTCCTTCGTTGCGCGCATCGTGCGGGATGTAGTAGCGCGCGACATGCTGACGGCCGGTCAGCGACAGCGGATCTTGGAAGCGGCGGCCGGAGCCTGAGAGCGCGGGACCTTCCCGCGAGCTTGCGGGTAGCGTTCACGCCCGCCCTGAGCGCGGGTCCGCGCGTGCGCGTCAGCAGCGAGCGAGCCGAGCATGGAACGGAGTCCCATCGACTTTGACGACGTGTCACCCATCGGCGGTGCCCTGCCAGCGCCGGAGGACACGCCCATCGTCGTCGTTGATGACGAGCCATCCGTGTTGAGTTTTCTGCGCAAGGTGCTCGAGGCTGAAGGCTATCCTGTTCAGACGTTCGAATCGGCACAGGAAGCTTTCACGCGCATCAGTCAGGGAGCTGTCGCGCTTCTTATCGCCGACATCGTGATGCCGGACATGAGCGGCATGGAGCTCGTGCGGCGCTCGCTGGAGGAGGATCCCAGCCTATCCGTTCTCATCCTCACGGGTGCAGCGGACACCGATAGCGCTGTGGAGTCTCTGCGTCTCGGGGTAGACGACTATCTACAGAAGCCGATCAGCGCCGATGTCCTGATCGAGTCTGTCGTGCGCGCGCTGCGCCACCGGGCACAGGCTGACTACCGGGACAAGCTGGAGATCTGGCTGCGGTCCGAGGTCAAGCGGCGGACCGAGGAGGTGCAGCAGCGCTCTCGGGAGCTCGAGGTGGTGGCGGTGGCGACGCTGTCGACGCTGGTGCGTGCCATGGAAGCGAAGGACCCGTACCTGAAGGGTCACAGTGAGCGGGTCGCCCGACTCTGCGAGAGAATGGCTCAGCACATGGGCTTTGACGCGCAGGACATCGAGGACGTGCGGACCGCGGGGCTGCTCCACGACATCGGCATGATCGCCATCCCGGAGTCGATCCTGCATAAGGAGGGTGAGCTGAGCGAGGAGGAGTACCGGCAGGTCAAGGAGCACGTCGAGGTCGCCGCCAAGATCCTCGAACCGCTGTCGCATATCGCCCGGGCCGTGAGCTACATCCGCTCCCACCATGAGCGGCTGGATGGCACCGGCTATCCGCAGGGACTGAGAGGCAGCGACATCCCGCTCGCGGCACAGATCGTGGGGCTGGCCGAGTCCTACGGTTCGCTCACCGAGCGGCGGCCGCATCGTAAGGCTTACTCGTCCATTCAAGCGCTCGACACGCTCCGCGCGAGTCGGGATGTGTGGTTCGAGGCGCGCGTCGTGGACGCGCTGGAGCAGGTGGTCAAGAGCGAGCCGGAACTCGCCGGGTCCCAGCCGGAGCAGCCCGGTTCCGACTAGCAGCCTGCTGAAAGAGGGACGCGGTCCTTGGTCGGCGCCGGGGCTCCCTCTCGCTTCACTGCTCGCGGGTCGGTGACGTGGCCGCTCCAGCGCTCACGTGCACCATCATGGGGCATGGCGCTTCATAGCCCGCTCGCGACTTGCGCTCGGAGGGCCCACGTCACCTCCCGTGCACATCGCCAGTTAGGCTCGGCGGACTCCTGGCGCTGAAGGATTCACACGAACAAACAAGGGGATATCCGAAGATATCCCCTTGTTTGGCCGCGCTGGGCAACGCCCGGGCCGTGCGGCCCGAGCGCGGGCCCGTACAGCAGGCTGCTACTTGGCCCCGGCAAGCTCCTCCAGCATCGCCGTGGTCACGGACTTCGGCCGCTCGATCGGGTAGCCGAGGGCGCGGTCCCAGACGATGTTGGCGACAACACCGAGTATACGGCCGATGCCGAACAGTACGGTGTAGTAGTCGTAATCGGTCAGGCCGTAGTACCACTGGATGACGCCGGACTGCGCGTCGACGTTCGGCCACGGGTTCTTCGCCTTGCCCTGCTCCTCCAGGATCGGCGGCACGACCTTGAACAGCATGTCCACGTACTTGAAGATCGGGTCGTCCGGCAGGTGCTTGAGGCAGAAGTTGCGCTGCTCGCTGTAGCGCGGGTCGGTCTTGCGCAGCACCGCGTGGCTTCATCTCTTCTTCGCTGGGGATCTTGCCGCCCATCTGCTCCATCACGCCCTGGATCCAGCGCAGCACCTCCTGGTTCGCCAGGCCGTGCAGCGGGCCGGCGAGCCCGTTGATCAGGCCGGAGGATGCATAGTAGACGTCGGACAGCGCGCTGGCGACCAGGTGGCCCGTATGGGCGCTGACGTTACCGCTCTCGTGGTCCGAGTGCAGGATGAAGTAGAGCCGCGCGACGTCGTCGTACGGCTTGTCGATCCCCATCATGTGGGCGAAGTTGCCGCCGAAGTCGAGTTTCGGATCCGGCTTGATCTGCTTGTCACCCTTGTACTTCAGGCGGTAGATGAAAGCGCCGAGCTGCGGCAGCTTGGCCCACAGCCTCAGGGCATCCTCGAGCGTCGGCTTCCAGTAGTCGTACCTGTCGATGCCCTTCTGGTACTGCTCCACGAACGCGGACTCGCGCTGCAACGATAGAATCGCCGCAGAGAACATCGTCATCGGGTGCGTGTCGGGCGACATGGCGCGCAGCATGTTGAACACATACTTGGGCACCTCGCTGCGCTTCCTAAACTCGGCGGCCAGCTCCTCGACCTCCTTCTTGGTCGGGATATCGCCGGTGAGCAGCAGCCAGACGTGGCCTTCCACGTAGGGCATCTCGGCGCCTGGGACCTTGGGCAGCTGCTCGAGCGTTTCCGGGATCGTGTAACCGCGGAAACGGATGCCCTCGTTGGGGTCCAGGTAGGAGATGTCCGTGACCAAGCACCTCACGCCACGCATGCCACCGATCGCCTGGGCGATCGTGACATCGCCGACCTTGACGTCACCGTGCTCCTTGAGGAGCTTGGTGGTCCTCGGGCGCCAGGCCTCGATCTTCTCCGCCAGTTTGTCCTGTAGCGACATCTTTGCCTCCTTTAGCGGGCTCCGCAGACGAGCCGCCCTCCGGGGATCCGGAAGGGCGTTACAGCGACCCAACGGTCGCCACTTGCGCGATGGGCGTAGTATGAGTCAACTCTATAATAGCATAACTTGTACCCGCTGGCCCCGGCTGGCCGACCGCCCTCTAACTCTATTATCTGTGGCAAGATACCGGGGCCGCGCCGCCGGCGCCCGGCGGCGCGCTCCCGCGGACGGGACGATCTGCCACGGCGTGTGGCACTCAGGGAGCCAGAGCGGTTTGTCGCTAGTGATACGGACTATCGAGTCGAGCGCGCCCGGCCGCGCCGCGGCGCGGTGACCGGCTGGCTATCGGTATGATCGGTCGCGCCGTCACCCGGGCGTCGGTCTGGGCGGCCGGCGTGTTCTACCGCGTCGAGCGCATCGGAGCCGAGCTGCCGGCGGGGCCGCTGCTCATCCTGGGCAACCACCCCAACATGCTCATGGATCCGCTACTCGTCCTGGGGGCGGCAAGGCGGCGGGCCCGCGCGCTCGCGAAGGCTCCGCTGTTCGCGATGCCGATCTTCGGGCCTGTATTGCGATCCATGGACACGCTCCCCGTCTACCGAGTTCAGGATGACCCGGAACAGCTGCATCGAAACCGGGAGGTGTTCGACGAAGCAGTGGCGGCGCTCCGGCGCGGCGCGGCGCTGATGTTGTTCCCGGAGGGGAGATGCCACTCCGGGCCGGCGCTCGCGCCGTTGAAGACGGGGACGGCGCGCATGGCGCTGTCCGCCGAGGAGGAGTCGGGCTGGCGGCTGGGTGTGAAGGTTGTCCCCATCGGTCTCACCTACCAGCGCAGGCAGCGCTTCCGTAGCCGTGTGGTCGTGGGCGTGGGCGTGCCGGTAGTGGTGAGCGAGTGGCGGGAGCCGTATGAGGCGGATCGCCCCGCGGCTGTCCGGTCGCTCACCGGCGCCATCACCCTGGGGCTGGAGCGGCACACGCTGAACCTCGCGGCCGAGTCGGACCGGGAACTGGTGGAGACCGCAGAGGTTCTTCAGACTCGGGTCCGGGGGCTGGCAGGCTGGCGGGATCGTGAGGCGCTGCAGGCGCGGCTTCCCCGTTTGCAGCGGTTTGCGGAACAGTTCGCTTGGCTGCGGGCGGCCGATCCGCAGCGGTTCGAGCGAACCGCGCGCTCGCTGTGCCGTTACCGCCGGCGGCTGGAGCAGCTGGGGGGCAGCGAGGCGGATGTGCCGCCGCGCCATGAGACCGGGCGTGTCGTGCGCGACGTTCTGCGGCGGGGCGCGCTACTCGTGCTGGTACTCCCGGTGGCGGCGCTGGGAGCGGCGGCGTGGTGTCTTCCCTACCTCTTCTCGGGGCTCGCTCCGCAATTGCTGAAGCCGCCCAGCGAGACGGTGGCGACCGTGAAGCTTCTGGCCGGGCTGGTGTCCTTCCCTGTCACGTACGTGGGCTGGATCGCGCTGGCCGCTTGGCTCGGGGGGCCGCTGCCCGCTATACTGGCGGCGCTGGTGCTCCCGCTGCTCGGCTTGGCGGCGCTGAGCTGGGCGTATCGGCGTGTGGAGGTGTGGGAAGACATGAAGCTCTTATTCCAGATCTTTCGTCGTCCCAAGCTGCGTGACCGAGCGGCGGTGCATCGCCAGGCGCTGGCGGCCGAACTCGACGCCATCGAGGCCGAGTGGCAGGCGAAGGGTGCCGGGCGAACCGCGGCGCAGGGGGCGGCGTCGTGAGCAGCAGCTTCCCTCCGGTGCGACGGCGCGAGATCGCGTCGTGGTGTTTCTATGACTTCGCGAACTCGGCGTTTACCACGCTGATCGTCACGTTCATCTTCAGCGAGTTCTTCGCCCGAGTGATCGTCGGCGATAAGGTGCACGGCACGGTGCTCTGGACGCGCGCGGTCAACATCTCGGCGATCGTCATTGCTCTGTCGATGCCGGTGCTGGGCGCGATCGCCGACTCGTCAGGTCGCAAGAAGACTTTCCTGGCCGTGGCGACGGTACAGACGCTCGTCTTCACGGCGTTTCTCTTCTTCATGGGACCGGGGATGGCGATGCTCGCCGCTGTGCTATTCGTGGTGGCGAACATCGGTTACGAAGGCACGCAGGCCTTCTACAACGCCTTCTTGCCCGAGATCGCTACGCGAAAGAACATCGGGCGCATCTCCGGTTACGGCTGGGCGGCCGGATATGTCGGCGGCGGCCTTCTGGCCCTGCTGATCGCGCTCGCCATGGTCGAGTTGCTGCCCAAGGATGGGGACTTCAACATCCGGGCGACCAACCTTCTGGTCGTGGCATGGTACGGCCTCTTTTCGATACCGCTCTTCCTCTTCCTCCGCGAGCGCGCCCGGCCCACGTCTATGCCGGGCACGTCGTACATCAAGGAGGGATTCCGCCGCGTCGCCGAGACCTTCCAGCACCTGAAGAGCTATCGCGAAGCCGCCAAGCTGATCCTGGCGCGGCTGGTCTATAATGACGGACTGGTCACCCTCTTCTTCCTGAGCTCCATTTACGCTAGCGCCGTCTTCGGCATGGAGACGGCGGACCTGATCAAGCTGGGGATCACGGCCAACATATGTGCCGCGGTCGGCGCCTTCGCCCTCGGCTTCGTCAACGACTGGATCGGCGGCAAGTGGACGATCGCCATCACGCTGGTGGTTCTGTCCATCGCCGCCATCATCGGCGCCACCGCGGAGACGCGCACCGGCTTCTGGATCGCCGTCGTGGGTATCGGGCTGATGGTGGGCCCGAACCAGGCGGCGAGCCGCAGTCTTCTGGGCGTCATGATCCCGGAGGAAAAGCAAGGGGAGTTCTTCGGCTTCTTCGCCTTCTCGGGCAAGCTGTCCTCCGTCGCCGGCCCCTTCACCTTCGGCACCATCGTCGCCGCCACCGGCAGCCACCGGACGGCGATGGCCTCGATCATCGCGTTCTTCGTCATCGGGTTCGTGCTACTCATGCTGGTCGACGAGAAGGCAGGAATCGCGGCGGCCCGCGCGGAAACGGAAACTCTCGGCGAGCGGGCGAGCTAGTTGCGCGTCACGGTTGTCACTGTGAGAAGTCAGCGTACAGAAGTCAGCCGCTGGGAACTTTGCGAGCACACCGGCATACTGACTAAGCGTGCAGCGGCCCTCCCATTTCCTTTCCCAAACGCCTAACCACAGGGAACACGCAGCGCACGGCACCCCGCCACCGTTACAGGGTACGGAACGATGGCATGATGGGGGAGCCGGGTGGTACGGTAGCTGACTCTTTGGGGGGTGGCCGGTGATCCTTCCCAACCTGCGCGCCTCGTTCGGATCCGCCGAGATCGACCTCCTGTTGCGCATTCTGGAGGAGCGGACGCGCCGCAGCCGGCAGCGCTGGGAGCGGCAGCTGGTCGAGGAGGGCCTCGACTCCCTGCTGGATCACCCGCAGACGTTCTCCGCGGTGATGCGGGCCGGCCGGGTGAGCACGATCTCCCCCAACCTCGTCTTCTACGTGATGGTCCGGCGCACGCTGCTCGAGGGTGGGTTGGAGGATGCGAGCATCGCCGACTACGTGGCCGCGCTTCTGGTCGAGTTTGCGGACGCCGGTCGGGCGTACAGGATCGCCCGTCACGACGACAAGATGTACCATTATCTCGTCGATCTTATCACCGACATCGAGGAGGAGAGTTCCGATCGCCGGCAGTTCTTGCTGCGGGCACACCTCGGCAACTACTCACTCTGGCTCTCGGGCCTTTTTCCCGACTATGTGGTCGCCCGTGTGCACCGCAGGGGTGCACACGGCCTCGACTACTACGAGGATCTCGGTGCGACGGGCTACCGGATGGCGAGTGAATGTGAGCTTGCCGGCCATTACGATCTCGCGCGTATCTATCGAGAGGTGGCCGGCGGCTTTGGCACGGTGCGCCGTGCTTTGAACACGGTGTCCGACCGCTACTTCTTTCCAGTACCTCCCTCCCCAGTCGACCGCTTGCTGCGTCATGTGGTCGACGATCTGGAAGTCCACTGAGGAGACCGATTAACGGGAACTCGCTCAACACGGTCGGGTAGGGGAACGCAGGATGTGAGGGTCTGCATGATCCGGCCAGCGGGTGTCATGCGACCCGAGAATGCGAGTGAAAGCCAGGGCCAGCGTCACAGTGGGCAACACGAACGAAGGGGGCTGATTCAGGATGGCGGCGAAGGGACTGGATATCATCGGCCTGATCCGTGAGCAGCAGGATGCTCAGGCGTATCAGGATCTCCACTGGGAAGGCACGTTCCCGGAGTATCTCGGTTTGGTTCATGGGAGCCCGCTCATCGCGCGCAATGCCTTCCAGAGGTTGTACGACATGATCGTCTCTTACGGGACGGAAGAGTATACCGAGTACAAGAAGAAGATCACTCACTACAAGTTCTTCGAGGATCCGTTCGAGGACGGCAAGGATGCGATATTCGGGCTCGACGTGCCGCTGATGAAGCTGGTGCAGATCATCAAGGCGGCGGCGATGAGCTACGGGCCCGAGCGGCGTGTCTTGCTGCTCCACGGGCCGGTGGGAAGCGCGAAGTCGACGATCGTCAGGCTCCTGAAGAAGGGACTCGAGCACTACTCGCGCACGCCGGAGGGTGCCCTCTACATGTTCCGCTGGATGGGCGACGGCGCTTCGGTGCCCGTGCTCCCCGAAGAGCTTAGCGGCTCGCCGGAGGCGGCAGCACGTCGCCAGGAGGAGGGGATGCCCTGCCCGATGCACGAGGAGCCGCTACATCTGATTCCCGTCGACTTCCGCCAGGTCTACCTGGACCACATCAACAGGAGCGTCGCCGATGCCCGGCATATCAGCGTCGAGGGTGATCTCTGCCCGGCATGCCGTTTCATGTTCAACCAGTACATGAACAGGTATGAGGGCGACTGGACGCGGGTGATCGAGCACATCCGCGTGAGGCGGTTGCTGCTCTCAGAGCAAGACCGGGTGGGGATCGGCACCTTCCAGCCGAAAGACGAGAAGAA